>CAYUNB010000012.1:1062-14384 GCA_964446095.1 uncultured Candidatus Saccharibacteria bacterium | reverse complement strand
TGTCGACTTCAACCAGCCTGACACCGACGATCCGTCGCATCGCTGGTTCGACCGCTTCGCCTTCCCGGATATCCGGCAGTTCAAGCCGAATAAGTACCACCATATCGCCAACTTCGTAGTGAGTCCTGATCATCGGGATAAGAAAGTTGCACGCCTCCTACTCGACAGCATAGTCCGCTACTACAGCCGGGCCGTACTCGACGGGCAGGGCTACGCTATTGAACACTCGCAGTATCTCCTCTGCGGGGTCGGCTTCTGGCAGATCGGCGACCCGCCGTGGCTCGCCAAGATGAACAAGCTCGGCTTCTACCGGCGCTGGGGTGCAGAGAGCTTCTTCATTGAACATGACTGGGCTCCCCTGCCGGCAGTCATCATGAATGGACAGAAGATAGAGAACGTCGCCTACAACCGCATGTACGGTATGCCCGAATGTTACGGGGTCGGCCAAATGCCGCATAAGTCCGACGACCACCTCTTCGAGCGCGTACCGGAAGTGATCCGGCTGTCAGAAGATCCGAAAGCCAAGCTCCAATATTTCCAGGCCATGTTTGATTTCGTACCGAATAGCTAAGGAGGAAAAAATGAAAACTTGGATCAATAAGACTCGCACGATCGAGAATCAAGTTCGAGCTCCGTTCACCGGCGAGGGCGCCTACCACGGCTCCACTAAACAGAAGCCGGCAAGTGTTGAAGCGCCTCGCATGCATGTTCCATCCGAAGCGCGAGCAAGAACTCTCGAAAGGCATCTGAAGGAGGGCAGGAAAAATATCGAGACCTTCCGCGCCAACTTCACCAACCGATACCGCTTGAGAGAGCAGCTCATCGTCCCATCCCAAGAGGCTGTGCGTGACGACGGAGTCACCTTCTGCTGGTGTCCTTTCAACCAAGCGCTCCGCGAGGCCGGACCAGTCACCGCTGAAGTGCTTATGGTTATGGAGAAGCATATCTCGGGCAAGAAGCGCTTTGTCTACATCGACTCGAAGATCCAGTATTTCGAGCCAGGAGACCTGCCCGTCGACAGCAAGCTCTGGCATGTCGACGGCAGCATCGCCATTCGAGACAGCAGAGTCAAGCAGCTCGGCCACTCTATCCTCCACGATATGCGAGCGCGGTTTGAACACAAGAATCCGCCGCTTTATCTCGCTTATCAATCCTCTACTCACTGCGCTACGCACTTCCTCGGAGAAGCTCTGGCGCTGGAGATGCCGGAGCTCATACCGAACTTCAACGGCCTCGATACTCTTGTCCGCAGAGCCAACTCTCGCGAGGTGGCCCAACCGGCGGCAAGCATCGTCTCCTTCGACGGCCTTTCGCTCCATACAGCCACCGAGGCTCTGACCTCGGGCTGGCGGCTCTGGATCCGCTGCACCGAGACAGACGTCGAGATCAAGGTCAACGAATCAATTCTCGAATGCTATAACACAGTCTTCCAGCCTAAGAAATAGTTCTCAACTCCCGCCCTGCATAAGGGCGGTTTTTCTATATAAATAAAAAGCGAGACATAATGTCTCGCAGAACCTAATTAGAGTCCGATGCTAAAATGTCCCCTCGATCACCTGAAGCGCCGCCGGCAGGTACTTCTTCACAGTCGTCTCATCCAAGAAGAACTCTCGCTCTTTCCGAGCCTCATCATTAAAGGCGGGTTTTCCATCAAATCCCCCGCCACGGCCCAAAATCACACTCGAGACCCCAACCATGAAGTCCTTTTAGTAATACACATGCTTCTGGTCGCCGACCTCTTCGGGAGTCGCCCTGCGGAGCTCCACCGGCACCTTGTGCGCGCACTTGAGGCAGAGGTTGGAGTTCTTTGGGATATACTCTTCACGATCCCGCCTAGCACTGACGGGGAACTTCAACTTCCCATCTTCGCCGCGCGACAGCTGATACAGCTGTCCGCCCTCTTCGCTGACTCCGCCCATCATGCTGAAGATCGTACCCCTGCAAGCCGGACAACAAGTAGACATTGGCTCCTCCTTGTTCAGATCAAAGTTCAAAACTTCCGCGCACCGTTCGACAACACTATAACTTTTATTTCATGACGTCAAGATATAACCGAGTCTATAAAATATTGACTCTTTATAATTTATATTATATAATTTAAATAGGAACTGGTACCTTAACAACCGAAGCACAGGAGAGTAAATTGAACGAAACTGAAGAGATCGCAACCATCGACTTGAGTCAGTGCCAGACAAGGACCTTGTCGGAACACAATAACTATAACAAGACTACATATGTTGTAGCAGAGCAGGATACCGACCAAGATATCTATCGAGTGCTTGGCCTAGACAAGAAGAAGTTCACTGTATTCATGGATATCAAGTGCTCCTACTCCGACCGCAATCAGAAATTCGTCTTCAGGCCCGGCATGCAGGTATACCTCTACGCAAGAGAACAAGATGATCGCAGCGAGCAGCACTGCAAACGTCTGCACGTTTCAATACCCAACACTCACTGCAAGGCCGAGAAGCTCACCTTCCGTAAGCCGGACAGCGGCCACTACGACTACCACACAGCTGTCCTCACGATCTCGACTGGGAAAGAGGGCGGATCATTCCATATCTCTTGCCGTCCCGAACAGTCGGAAAAGATCTTCGGCCTTTCCTTAGGAGATCAAGGCATCGCCTGCATGAGGTCAACTCTTCCCTTGAATATCCCTGACCGATTCTACCAGAGATACTCAGACGACGAAGAGATCGACTTCAGCCTGCGAACGCTGATGAATCTGAAGAGCTACTTCCGTCAAAAAACCAATGTGCTCTATCTCATGAACCTACTGAAGCAGAGAGAGGGTATGACTGGCAGCAAGATTCTCATCCCCGCCGGCAACAAGAAAGTACTTGACCAGCTGCTCCCCTTCTATGAGGAGCTCCTGAAGAAAGATGAGCCGCTGCTTCTGGCGACGTTCCACACGCTCGTCTTCGAGTCGAAGCGGACGATCAACGGCGTCAAGGTCGCGAAATTCTTCAACGAATTCTTCGCACCAGTGCGAGATCTCGATAGCTTTAAAGCAAAGCTCCAGGAGATCTACAATATCTTCGCCAAGCACGAGTCCGGACTGGGGAACTATAGCCACTATTACCGGTTCGAAGATATCTTCAGCCAGCTGCCGGGCTATACCGAGCTCCGCAAGCAGGCGCTTCGTTCCCAATCGGGCCGAGCGCTCAATAAGATGGTCACGGATATCGAGGCGATCAACTTCGACCAGAGCAAATATCCGCTTCTGGCAGAGCTCATCAATGACGGATCGATTCCCGTCTCGGCCTTCTTCCGCAAGGAGGGAGACGAGTCCTACTTCCTCTTCAACGACAACTGGGCGCTCTACGAAGAGTTCCTCGGCAGGCACCGCGAAGCCGGCATCGAGCTGGCCAAGCTCGCCAGCCAGCGGACGACCTACGAGAAGAGCTTCATGTCGTACATCTACTTCGTGCTCTATGAATTGCCCGAGTACCTGAAGAAGCACACCGGCAAAGCCTGGACCTGCCTGCCCTCCATCATCGACAGCGCAAGCGAGCTTGAGCCGGGATCGGAACGCGGACAGACCACCAAGAGGCGGAGTGCGCTGACGCCTATCGTCGACAATGAAGCCTGCACCGTGGTGGTGCCTTACGCCTGCCTCCGGGTTCCAGGCATGTCTACGATCTACACCTATTCGCTCAACTACTCGATCGTGCGGAGAGGCTTGAGTATCGACGGCGATGTAAACACCAATGACATCGAGGAGAAGCTGAACGGCCGCGACGACTACGGCCTGATGTTCTATACGCTGACCGGCTCCGCTGCCGGCCGCGGCTACCCCACTTTCCTGATCATCTTCGAACGGCTCGACGACAAGACGCGCGTGCACTTCCACCGCACTCACCCGCTCCGAAGCAAAGACGGAGACAAGAACCCCGTCAACAACTGGATCCGCACCTGCTACAACTGGATGGTAGGCAATATCAACCTGTCGGGCATCAAGGCCCAGCAGGGCGACCTCGTCTTCACTTCGGTCGATTCTCTGCCCGAAGGCGAACAGACCGATGTGAACTCTTACGATTCCCACGCTTTCTCGAAGCCGGTTTCTTTCACTCCCTGCAAGAAGAAGGACTCGCAGAATATCCTCGGCTACTTCGACATCAAGGAAGACGTGCTGCTGAACCACCCCGAGCACCGCCAGCGCAAGATCCCGGCCGGATTGTACGAACTCCGGCAATGCCGCAGCTGGGAAGCGAATCCCAGAGGCATCTGGACCCTGCGGATCGATTGATCAAAGGAGGCATCATGAGCTCAGGATCATCGAAAACCCGTGATGAAGACTGGGAAGAATATCTCAAGACAGAGCCGTCTCACGGACTCTCAATGAAATACGCAGACGGCAAGCCGATGCGCTTCCGCTGCCCTTACTGCAGTCAGGAGATAAGGCTCGATCCACATCCCGGCTGCTGCGGAGAGGTACACTCGGAGCCAATCCCTCCCTGGGAGCTCGACGACTACGACAGCGGCGGCGGAATACATCTGCCTCCGAGCGAAAAACTTAGATTCCTAAATCTCGGAAAAAAGAAAAAATAGATCACCAAGAAGCGGGCCGCCCAGCACTCCGGGCGGCTTTTTATTTTAGATAGATCTTTACACTAACGGTCATCATACGGTAGACTCTCGACGGTAGTTCTTTAATATCGAACCGAACAGAAAGGAAACATATGTCCAAGAACTTGGCAGAAATATTGCGGGTGCCGCAAGGTAAACTTTTAGAAGACAGAATCCTCCAGAAAGCTGCCAGCCCATCGCTCGACAATCTATGGGATCCCGACAGAGCACTCCGCCTCATTAGGAGCAACGTCCGCGGATCCTATCTGTTCGGCCGGTTCCTAGTCCCCTCTTATACGGAACATGTATTCGGCAGCCTGTGGAGGTTTCCGCCCGTCGACGACAGTCTCGGCCCGCTTATCTCTTCGATAGTCGAAGTCGTTCGCGGAGAACTTCTCAACAATAACGTCTACGAGCGCCCGGGCGAGTGCCACTCACATTACCATGACGCACTTGAAGCGTACCGCGAAGCCGGCGGGGATATGGAAGAGATCAATAATTTTCTTTCTCTGAATGAAAAGGTCGGGATACGCATGGCGCTTCAGACGAGTCCCCTCTGGAGCCCGGGATCATTCAGTTATGCCATGCATCTGATCGATTGCTGCAGGTGGCAGCTGCAAACCTTTATCTTGATGGCAGTGAATGAAGAGCTGGCGCCGAGAGTCTACGCGAGAATATTGAAGTCCCTCTCCCGAGAACCTAGATTCGATAAGTTCCGCCAATTCATCGAACGCCATGTCGAGTTCGATTCGACGGGCCACGGGCCGGTCACGCTTGAGTGGCTTGATTATTTTATAAAAGCTGCAAATATTTCCGATAACCAGATCGAGATAGCAAGCGCCGCAGTACTCCGAGTATTAGGCAAATAAAAATCGCCCGCGAAAATTCGCGGGCTTTTATTAATTAAATTAGGGAGTAAGTATCACTTCAAGTTACCCGGCAAAAATTCTCTCTTATCGTAAATGAAGTAGCGGTTATCCTTGACCATTAAAGCCGGGACATAGTCAGACTGCCAGTAATCATCCTCATCGTCGAGGCCGTAAGCAGCATGATCAATAAGCATAAGAGAGAAGCTGCCCGTATCGGCATAACAGGGCCTGGTGTCTTGCAAATCACTAAACGATACCCGAGAAATTTTATAAACTAGGTATCCCTTGAGGTTCGGACTGGCTAGCATATGAGCAAGTGACTGTACTCGCCAGCAGTAATGTCCGGATACCGCCCAGAGAACGCCCGATTTGGAAGCGTACAGAATACGGTGGGCATGATCGTCTTTAATAAGGTCTACGAACTCACACCGCCAACCCGCAGCCATGGCATAAGAGGCAGCGAGCCTTGCATGAGCTACGCAGTTGCCGAGACGCTTAGAACGAATTGCCGCCAAGGAAGAGTAAATCTGGTTATTAGAGCTCTTATAGTTGGCCGCCTCTTTCTTGAAAGCCTGAACCCACTGTGGCTCTCTTGAATCAGCACGTGCCACAGAGAAGCACACGAAAAGCAAAAAGAGACTGGAAAGAAATTTCATAGATTATAGCCTCCTTGTCCATCAGGACACATTTCAAAGAACCTTACTGACTGGAAAAGATATTAACACAAAGACACCGCCTGCCACACTTGACTTAGAACATGTGAGTGTTAGTTTTTAATTCAGATATTACATTGAATTAAAGCTTCGAACTTAAGGAGGAGATGTGCGAATATATCGACTTGTAATCTGCTTGCTTGCTCTCGTGAATACCGCCGGTTGCGGCGGGAGCGGCGGCGGTGAGACGCTTATCCCAGGAACCTCATTCACTCCCCCATCCGGTTCATCAATTATGCTTCCTCCGCCCACGAACGATCAGCAGGTCGATCAGCCTGACTCCCCGACCTGCGCGCCAGCTGTCGGTACTACCCTCTACAGAGTCATAACTGGTAAGTCTTACAGCTTCGATCAGACCATTACAGAGATGAACACTGACTTGAACGGTACACTAATCTCGGTTTTCATAGACTGGCTGAACAACCACGAGATGAAGGCCAGCAAGACTGAGCTGCCGACCTCGTTAGCAATAGATATGATTGTTGCGCAGATCAAAACAGGCCATTACGTTGTACCCTATGTTAACGAGGACGCCCTGCCAAACGAGCCTCACGTATTCATCGTCTACGGGGTAGACAACAACAGAGTGCTTATCTCTGATAGCAACGAGCACTTCGGCATGCACAGGCTAGCAATCGATACAACGATATTCCTATCAGACTGGCTCATCAACCTCGGCACCAAAGATGCGCCGTCATGCATGCTCATTTTTATAGACAATCACCCGCGAGTTGGCACCGCCACCGGCTTCTATAGCGGGTCATACAAAATGACGCATGGGGATCTATTGGTTAGAAGAGCAAGCAGATAAAACAAAACCGCATCAACTGATGCGGTTTTTAAATTAGCAGTTCAACTCAACCTAATAGCTGAGCACCATCGAACCGCCGCCTGACTTTATACTGCCGTCTTTCTCGTTCTTACCAGAACCGGAGCCTTGGATGGTAAAACTTCTAAGGTGCTTAGAAACCGTACCGCTGAAACTGCCCTTGATATCCGCGAACGATGGACCGACAATCGGTATACCACATTCGGCACCGCTCGTACTTCCGGATATCGCACCGCTCGAAGAGATGGTACCTGTGATAGTGCCTGAGCAGAAGCCGCCGAGGCTGCCATTAACTTGACCTCCCTCCAACGGGAAGGTCAGGCTGACCTCCACTCCATACTGAGAGCCTGATGCAGTAACAGTTCCTGAAGCCTTTTCAGGAAGAGCATTCTCTGTACCGGGCGCCAAACCAATAGAAAAAATTACCTGCTGAAACATGCAGGATATAGCGCCTGAACCAGGAAGACTGGCACAGGCCTGAAGGTTAGCGCGATAACCAAGAAGAATAGTAATAAATAGTAGTACAATAAGTAGTACCAGCCAGGGTGCTACGCCTCGGTTTGTTTTATAGTTTTTCATTTAAATTAATTATAACACAGCCGAATAAGCTGGCCAGATTAAAAATATTGACATTTTTGTTTAAATATATTTAAATACAAAAAGAATCGTTCGATAAAAATATTGAATTTTGAAGGGGGGCCAGATGGATAAGTCTTTAGCTCTGACAGCAGAAGAGCTCTCGTTCTTGACCCAGTTCATAGTCGAATCCGATGCCATTGAGAGTATCGAAGACGACCCGAATTTGGTGCGGAAGCAGCTCATGAATGGGAAGAAAGAGGGCCATGTGGGCGCACTACTCTTGCTCCGTTCGCTCGCAAAAGACAGGAAGCCGCTCCGACATCGGATCATCCAGCAAGTGCAGGGTCTCATCACTGCCGAACAGCATACTAAGCCGGGCGGCGAGAAGCTGCCAGCAGAATATGTCGGCAAGTACCGCACAGTCGGAGTTCAAGTCGGCGGCAGAGTCTGCCCGCATCCTGAATTCGTGCTGATGTTCATGGACAATTGGATGAAGAAGGTGCGAGACTATCAAGTCGAGAGCGATAGTCCGACGGAAAGGAACCTCGAGCGAACTGCCGAACTCCACTGGAACTACGAGTGGATACACCCCTTCGCCGACGGCAACGGCCGAAGCGGCCGGGCCATCGCCTACTACATGATGCTCTACTACGGCCTCAAACCCTTCGTCTTCACAGCATCCGACCGCCGGGCGACCTACTACCCCGCCTTCAAGAGTGCTAAGCATATGAAAGAGTACTTCAAGCAGAAGTCCGAGATCAAATAGTTCACTACCGCCCTCCATGAGGGCGGTTTTTAACTATCTATTAAATTGACTTAGATAATTTTACATGTTAGTTTGCAGGCGGATATATCGGTTCGTTGATAAAAAGGAGGAATGATGGCCGATAGCCCAGAAGTGCTGATCTATATGCGGAGCATCCAGCTCGATGTGGTAATCCCAGAAGAACATGTATTCGATTTCAAGAAGAAGTTCGGCTGGGAGTTCGCGACGCCCGGTTACGAAGGCGGCAGGCAGTTCCGTTCGGTCGACAGCGACCGCTACCACCCTAACGGCTGGCATATCGAAGTCACTATGTTAGAGGACGAAGAGAAAAGATTCTACGATTTCTTGCGGCAATTTTGCAATGAGAAAAATCTCAAATTCAGAGAACCGCCCAAGAGAGAGGTGCGTGGAAGTGGAGATCAGTCACCCTGGCAGGGCGGCGGCACCCGTCTTAGGATCCCCGACTGCTAAAAGGAGGAAGATATGAAAAAGTGGCATGACTGGAACGTAGACTTCTCATATATCAGTATCACGGACTTCTATACGCCCGAACAGGTACTCATGATGGCTGACTTCTTCGAAGAACATGCGGCAGGGCGGCAAGATGTCCGTCTCGGAGTCGGACTCATGATGAGCCGCAAGTGGGTCAACGACCTGCCGACCAAGTGGGCTGATGCCTGGGCGAAGAAAGAGATCTACCCCTCGCTCTTCCAGAGCAACTGGCTCCGCTCGATCGGACAGCCAGTCCTCTACAACACTCTGCATTATGCAGACTATGAAGGGATCGACATCTGCCAGAATCTCTGCAAGGCGGTCGAGATCGCCGGCGGAGTGTATGTGAAAGACAATCCCTACAACGACGGCACTAAACATATCCACGCCATCCAGCTCGATATGGTCTGGCCGGACAAGAAGGAGATCGCGAAGTTTTGTGAGCCAGACATGCCTGGCGCAAACCTCGACACGATCCTGCAGATCAACACCAAAGCACTCGAACAGGTAGACAATGATCCCGCCAAGCTCGTCGCCAAACTATCAGAGTATCAGTTCTGTATCCGTCGCGTACTCCTCGACAAGAGTATGGGCCGGGGGCTCGGTATGGATGCGGAGGCACTTCTGCCATTCGCCCGCGCGATCAGGAACGACAGCTTCACCCGCCGGCTCGGTATCGGCTTCGCCGGCGGACTTGGACCGAAGACCCTGCACCTTGTCGAACCAGTACTAGCCGAATTCCCTGACGCCTCCTGGGACGCACAGAGCAAGCTCCGACCTAGCGGCAGCGCCATGGACACAGTCGACTGGGACATGGCCAAAGAGTATGTCCTCCAGTCACTGAAACTCATGCCTCGAAGAGATCTTTAAAACAACCCCGCCCATAGTGGCGGGTTTTTAATTATTGTATAATTACATTATGAGCAAACTTCGCGAGTCGATTGAGCGAAACTACCACCTCTACTCGACTATTGCTATTCTCTCCGCTTTTATCTTCGACAGTCTGACACTCGTACGCGTCGATCTCTACCTGACCAACCTCCTGCTCTTCATATATTTAGCTGTCGTCGGAACTGGCATCATCTTAATCAATCTGCACGAAGACAAGCGAATCAGCTTCATATCTGACGAGGCTTACCAGTGGATATTCATCGCCATGCAGTTCGCCTTCGGCGGACTCTTCGGCCGATTACTCATCCACTACTCGCGGAGCGGTTCGCTTATCGCCAGCTGGCCATTCTTGCTTATCCTCTTAGCGCTCTTAATCACCAACGAATTCGCCAAGAAGTACTATACAAGACTAGTACTGCAGCTCGACTTCTTCTTCCTTGCGCTTTTCACATACCTAATCTTTCTAGTGCCAGTTCTGCTCGGCCGGATGGGCGACGATGTCTTCCTCATCTCCGGTTATTTCAGCGTTCTTATTATTCTCTCCTTCCTTTATATACTTTCCAAGCTTGTCCCCCGCCGAGTCAACGAACGGAGCCGTGCCCTCTTCATAAGTATCGGCTTCATCTTCCTGCTTATCAATCTTCTCTACTTCACCAACATCATTCCGCCAATACCGCTCGCGCTCCGCGAGGCTGTCGTCTATCACTCGGTCATACCCCGGAGCGGCGGCTATCAGGTTGCAGGCGAAGTTGATCCGCCTTTCGCGGCCTTCTTCCCTTACCGAACCATACACCTAGTGGCAGGCGATACCGCTTCCGTCTATTCTGCCGTCTTCGCCCCTACCAACTTCGACACCTCCATAATCCATAACTGGCAGCATTACGATGACGCGAGCGGCACGTGGCAGAGCGTCAGCAAGGTCACACTGCCTATCGTCGGCGGCCGCGACAACGGCTACCGCGGCTACTCGATTAAAAACAATATCTCATCCGGTTTCTGGCGAGTTATCATCGAAACGCTCCGCGGCCAAGCTATCGGCCAGATTGAGTTCAAGGTTGAGTATGTCGAGAGCGAGCCAGAGCTCATAAACGAAACTTTGTAACGCGTGATATAATCTAAATTATTAAATAATTAAAAAATATGTATCAGAATAATAAAATGAGCTGGTGGTTATATATTGTAGGTTTACTTATCGTTTTTATAACTCACATATATATGCTTACCTTCGGTCTGCCTGCAGATCAAATGACAGGCCATGCCATCCTTAACCTCTTGGCTGGCGCTCTCTTGGCCTGGGGCTGGTTAAGCCGCAAATAGATCGAACTCATGGCTAAAAAGATATTGGCACTTGCTATCCTTGTTGGCATTCTTTTATTACTGCTAACTTTTAATAATCCCGCTTCTGAAAATAATACGCCTTCTTTTCAGCAACCTCCTCAAGAGCCGGCAACTAAATATATCCACGCCGTCGACTGGCCGCCGAAGCTTGCGACTTCAACTACGCCCTGGAGCTGCACGCCCGGCGGGAAAGATATAATGGAGAACGGTATGACTTCGAAAAAAAATCTAGGTGGCCAAAACGTCTGTGAGAATATCATGAGCGAGGGCGCCGCTGGGAGCATCTATACGACTTACAACTACTCCTGGGCCAGGGGCGGCCAGACTGTCAGCCTTAGCTTCACCCTCCGGATGGTGCAGTGCGACAACTACGACGATCCGAATAAATCGGAGTGCAAACAAGAGCGAGCCAATTTCGATCCGGAGTCATTAGCTTCTGAAATGATAGGAAATGTCAAATAACTTGATTTAGTTTTACAAACCTGTAAGCTGTCTTGAGATTCAGATGCACGTTGAGAAGCGGAGGTCTAGGTGAGATGTCTCAAGTGCCCCTGTGGTAGAGAGTCCCAACTGCTCGAACCGGCAAGTATCCAAGAGCAATCTATCAAGAGCGGCTTCAAACCGATATTCACATACGAAGCGAGAACCGTCTGGCTCTGTCCGGATTGCCACCCCAAGGTACACAAGCTAGCTAAGGAGATACTTGAGATAATCAAAGAGGAGAATATCCACTTCCCGAATCTACTTAGCTTCCTTAAAGACTGAAGAGAACAAATCCCTGCTTAGCGGGGATTTTTGTTTATCATTGACTTATAAATTTTTGATGTTAATATTCAAAAACGTTCTTTGAAAGGAGGCCCGATCAAGATGAAGCGACGAGTTATTAACTGGATCAGGAATATGTCGGGACGGCGCGTCGTCTGCATAGTCGTAGCACTTGCACTCTGTACCTTTCTGGCCGGGATCGCTCCGGACTATCCGGGCAGAAATGCGGTATTCGTCTCCTTCGCCCTGCTCTTCCACGGCTTCGCCTTCCTGGTTGGCTGGGTGTCAGAGAACTACGGCACCAAGGAGATGGACGACGTGATCTTCGAATGCGAGTCGACTATCGAATATTTCCAGAACGAAGTGAACAAGATCCATCGCCCCGAACTAGCTAAGTACCCCAAGATACACTAGAGCCAGGCCCCCGCGAAACTGCGGGGCTTTTAATTTTTTATAGTATAATTATCAGATGCATCATGATAATAGTAAAAATCTTTTAATAATGCTCCTGCTGTCTTTCATCAGCATGTACATCCTTATGTATGTGATGGTGGACATCACCGGAAATGCGTACGCTAACATCAATGAGTTCTACATGGCCGGTCTCATGACCTCGGCAACGCTCTTGATAGAGGTGTCAGTGATGGAAGAGATGTATAAAGCAAGAGTAGCCCGAATCTCAAAGATAGCCGGACTTATCGGTCTGGTTTTATTCTTCTATCTCATCAGGACTCAAGCTGGAGTCGGCGACAAGCAGTTTCTAGAGTCAATGATCCCCCACCATGCTTCAGCGCTTCTCATGTGCCAACAGGCTAAGTTGGATGATCCTGAGATTAAGAAGCTCTGCCAGAACATTATGACCGGCCAGCAATCGGAGATCGACTGGATGAAAAATAAATTAGAAAGTATACAATGAAAAAGCGAAACGGCTGGAAGACATGCAGTCGCGGCCACAAATATCGAATTGCAGGCGCCTGTCCGATATGCTGGCCAGGAAGATTAAAAAATAATAAGGGAAAATAGTTATGCAAAAGATTACACCATTCTTATGGTTCGATAAGCAGGCAGAAGAAGCTATTAACTTCTACACTTCGATCTTCAAGAACTCGAAGATCGTAAGCATAAAGAGGTACCCTGATAGCGGACTTGAAGGACCGATGAAGGGCATGGAAGGCAAGGTGCTAACAGCCGTCTTCGAACTCGAGGGCCAGCGCTTCATGGCGCTCGACGGCGGGCCATTCTTCAAACCGACTGGCGCCGTTTCCATGTATATCGAGTGCGCGAATCAGGCAGAGGTTGATCATTGGCTGGCTGCGGCCGGCGCCGGCGGCGTCAGCGCGGCCGAGCTCACCTCTTTCCAACGCGACCTGACTACGGCCCGGCAGAAGGCACAGAGCGCTGAAGTCGACCGGCTCACCAGCGCGGCGCGGGATCGCCTGCGGGACGGCAAGCTGACGGACCCGGCGCAGGACAGCGCTGCCTACTACCTGACACAGCTGCAGGCGGCCGAC
>CAYUNB010000012.1:0-1052 GCA_964446095.1 uncultured Candidatus Saccharibacteria bacterium | reverse complement strand
ACAAGCTGATAGAAGGCGGAGACGAGAGAGCTCAACAATGCGGATGGCTCGCAGATAAGTACGGCTTCTCCTGGCAAGTGATACCGAAGGTCTTGCCGGAACTTTTAAATGATCCCGATCCCGTTAAGGCTGGGCGAGCTATGCAGGCGATGCTCGCGATGAAGAAGATAGATATTGCCAAGCTTCGAGGCGCTTACGAAGGAAGATGATAATCGACACTCACACACACTTCACAATAAGACCCGGGACGAAGTTCGGGGTAAGCTTCGAAGAAAATCTTAAGATGATGGAAGCAGAGATGAAGGAGGCCGTATAGATATCGCCCTCGTTATAGCCTGGGCCTCGGGCGGCGAGCACTCACGCCCGACAACTGACAGAATTATTGAGATGACGACCGGCAAGCCGCACTTCAAGGTGATCGGCAGCTTAGACCTTCCTAACTCCACTCCCGCTGACCTCAAGAAATTAGAAGAGTGGATGGAGAGCGGAGCGATCGTCGGGATTAAATTCTACACTGGCTACCAGCATTTCTATCCGAACGATGAGCGATGCTTGCCAGTATATAAATTGTGCATGAAATATAACCTGCCAGTCGTCTTCCATTCCGGTGACACTCTAGCTGGCGTAGTGCCGAATCCGAAAGTTAAATATTCTCACCCGCTGAATATTGACGACGTCGCGGCCGACTTCCCAGAACTCAAAATCGTCATCGCCCATATGGGCAACCCCTGGCTTACCGACTGCGCTGAGCTTATGTATAAGAATCCGAACGTCTATGCAGATATTTCCGGATTGGTAGTTGGGGACGACCTAGAGACACCTTACGGCCAGATGATGAGGCAGCGCATACACGATCTTATAAACTATGTCGGCGGAGATAATCATAAGCTCCTCTATGCCACCGACTGGCCGTTGTGCCCGATGAAAACTTACGTCGACTTCGCTCATAAACTAGACCTAAACGAGGCTCAAAAAGAACAGATTTTCAATAAAAACGCCCAAGAGATATTCAGGCTCTAAAACAAACAGAAACAAGCTCAATTGGCAATTAA
>CAYUNB010000011.1:0-15440 GCA_964446095.1 uncultured Candidatus Saccharibacteria bacterium | reverse complement strand
ACGCCAAGTCAGCATGTCCCTCTGATGTCCTGGGCTACACGCATGATACAATGGCAGAGACAACGAGTTGCAACGCCGAAAGGCGAAGCTAATCTTTATAACTCTGCCCCAGTTCGGATTGAGGTCTGCAACCCGACCTCATGAAGCCGGAATCGCTAGTAATCGCGGGTCAGACATACCGCGGTGAATACGTTCTCAAGTCTTGTACTCACTGCCCGTCAAGTCAGGGGAGCCGGGAGTACCTGAAGCTCACGTTTACGTGATCCAAGGTAAGCTTGGTGACAAGGATTAAGTCGTAACAAGGCACGGGTAGCGGAAGCTGCTCGTGGATTATTTTAAAGATAAAACGTTCTCCATCCTCCGGGGTGGAGGACTTAGAAGGTTGATAGTTCTGTACTGTGTACAGGACTGAACTATGACTCTAATAGTTCCAAAAGGAGTTGTTTGGCCGAAAACTAAAATCGGTATTAACTTGATTTTCACGCTATAAGAGCGGAACAAAAGAAAGAATGATATTGTAAAACACCCAGAGATGGGTGTTTTACTTTTGTAAATAAAAAAGCCCCGACTACCGGGGCCTTGCTCATATTACTATTGATCTTTATGATGAACTGGGATAATGAGTCTTCTCTACTCTCCAGCCGGCCACATCCTCTTTCTTGAACCTCTCTTTAGTATAAGGCTGCTCCCAGTATAAGGTACCCCAGCTTTCGACTCTAAGTTCAGCTGGCACGAGCTTGCCACTCTTCAACTTCAGTTCGTAAGAGGTGTATCCAGGCAGGCCCGGGGTAAATTTATTTTCTAGCTTCTTGGCTTTCCAGATCTCCTTGAATTTAGTCTTGGCCTCTTTTGCGTCGTAGGTCTTGACCATCTTGACTCCATATTTTTCGCCCAAGACCACTTCTACGACGATCTCTTTATTGTCAGGTAGGGAGTGGCCGATCCGCATATGTTCATTGTTCGTCGGTACTGCCGCTTCGTATTCGTCCTGATTAAGCCCGAATACAACGTGAACTTCTTCTATCATTGCATCATCTCCTTAGTTGTGGGTGGTACCAGTATTGGCCGTCGGTTCTGCTAGCAGCTCTTTCGGCACCTTATCGCACGGCACCAGTGTCATGGAGAAAGTCTCGCTCTCGTAAGAGTGGTGGCTGTCTTCCTTATTCCAACGGTAAGCGTAGCAGAGACCGGTACGAGGGTCCTTTACATATTGAATATCATCGACAAGCTGGTCTGTTTCGGAGCGAGGAGTTTCGGTCTGGACTTTCTTAGTAGCCTGCCGTTCCGTTTGCTCCTTGATGCTTGAGTAAAATTGAACTGCGGGTATGACAGTCATGACGATGATCATCACCACAATCATTACTTCCAGCATAGAAAATGCTTTTCGCATATTTCTCACCTCAGCCTAGTTGTTTTTCAGGAAGTCATCGACAGAGAGGAATTCGGTAAGAACTGTCTCGCCAGTCTGGACTTTCCGGAGCATATTTTCGAGCTTGGTCAGATCTTCCGTATCCATATCGGGATGGGCTTCGTAGTATCTAGATGCGTCGTTCACGAAAGCGATCGAGGCGGCCGTCTTGTTCTCTTGCCACGCGAGTTCAGGCGGTAGAAGCGCTCCGAGAGGAAATTTGTTTTCCACTTCATCCTCCTTTTATCAAAGAACCATACACCTAAGTGGTTATTAGACTAACATTTTTTTATATATTGGCAATGGGTCTTGAAATGAGATCTATTTGGTGCGCATGCCAGGACTCTCGCCCTACGGGCGCTGGTACCTTTCGACCTCATCCTCGGTAAGCTCGGATTCGATTCTATCATTCAAAAATATCAAATGACGAGCAGAGTGCGCATGCCAGGACTCGAACCTGGGACCTCGTCATTATCAGTGACGCGCTCTAGCCACCTGAGCTACACGCGCACCCTGCCAATCATTTGATGTTTTTGAACGAGCTGCACCTCCGCTACACGCGCAAACGTGTAGGGAATACAATAACAGAAAGCGGGCGATATTTCAAGTTTAAAAATCTTTTTATTTTGCTTGACTATCAAGTATAATATTGGCACATGAACTATAAGAATCTTTTCGCTTTTCTATTTCTGGCAATATTTATAATTCTGATCTATAGGATCGAAGTGGGTCAGAAGGGTTACCAGCCGCTTATGAATACGCCTAAGGCCGAAGATTTTATATCACAAAGCGCTAAGGAGGTGGAGAATCCCCAAGCCGGTCATGCCAATAGCGAAGAGAGTAATATCTCTACGACGATAACGCCTATCTGCCAGGGGGCTGATGTGAACAACTTCAGCTGCTACGAGAAGCATTACCAAGAGCTGGTTAAAACTGGCGGAGTGCAAGCTGCTTTCGCCGACCTGCGCGCCCGCTATAAGCAGAATGCCTATGTCGTCTCGCAATGCCACCCTCTCACTCATGTCATTGGCGACGCTGCCGTCGATAAATACTCCACAGTCGCTGAAGCATATACTCATGGGGACACCTTCTGCTGGAGCGGATACTACCATGGGGTACTTGAGGGGATTCTCGGTAAGGAGGGGCAACAGGCTATTTCCCATATTAACGACATCTGTAAGGAGATACCCGGCAAGGATTCGTACTCTTTCGACTATTACAACTGTGTTCATGGCCTTGGCCACGGCTTGATGGCTATAACGGACGATGAACTCTTCCAATCTCTCAAGATGTGCGATGGGCTGACAGGGGACTGGGAGAGGAGCTCCTGCTATGGCGGCGTCTTCATGGAGAATGTGATCGTCGACAATAAGAATCATTTTACGAAATATTTGAAGCCCTCCGAACCTCTCTATCCATGCAATGCTGTGGATGAGAAGTATAAGGGTGCATGCTATCTGATGCAGACCTCATATATGCTTAAGGTCTCAGGCGGCGACTTCGCCAAGGTTTTCGATCAGTGTAAGCAGGCTGACGCCGGCTACGTTGACACCTGCTATCAGAGCCTAGGGCGAGATGCTTCCGGCCGGAGCGTCAGTGATGTGGCTAAAACTCGCGAGACCTGCTACCTTGGTTCAGACTTCGAGGCTAAGTCCAACTGTGTCATCGGCGCAGTTAAGGATTTCATCTCTTACTTCCATTCTGATAATCAAGCCAAGGCACTCTGTGATAGTTTGACGGAAGATCTGAAGGCGGTCTGCAATACTACGACCCAGAGCTACTATAAAAATTTTTAGTTAATACCCATGCCACCTAAGAGCTTCAAGGCGACGAATACTGATATAGCCCAAGCCTTCGAGAAGATCGCCGAGATACTCGAAATTCAGGGCGAGAATAAGTTTCGCATCCGCGCGTATGAGCGGGCGGCGCAAGCCATCGGCGGTATGGCGAAAGATGCCGGTGAGATATACACCGAAGGTCTTGCAGGTGGCCCCGAAGGCGGTCTCAAGGCACTGAAGGAGATCCCAGGTATCGGAGAAGATCTGGCAGATAAGATAGAAGAGATGCTGAAGACCGGACATTTGGAAGCTTTGAAAAAACTTTCTGAAAAGGTGCCTCCTGGGGTGATCGAGATTATGTCGGTCGAGGGGATGGGGCCGAAGAAGACGAAGCTGGTCTGGAAGAAGTTCGGCGTTAAAAGCATTGATGACCTGGAAGAGTTAGCGAAGTCAGGCAAGCTGAATAAGCTGAAGGGCTGGGGTGAGAAGTCGGCGGCCAACATCCTCCATGGTATAGAGCTATTGAAGAATTTCGGCAGCCGCTTGCCTCTTGCTGTGGCGATGAACATCGCCGAGTCGGTAGTAGAGACTCTCAAGAAATCCAAGCTCTGCGTCAATATCGAAATAGCCGGCAGCTTACGGAGGATGAAAGATAACATTGGCGATATCGATATTTTGGTAACATCAGAAAGGCCAGATGAGGTACTTGCTCTCTTCATGTCTATGCCGGTTGTCAAAGAGGTGATTATGAAAGGTGGCGACAAGGCCACAGTGCTCTTGAAGGCCGGCATCCAGTGCGATATCCGCGTCCTCGATCCGGAGCAGTTCGGCGCCGGGCTCTACTACTTCACTGGATCGAAACAGCATCACATACTGACAAGAACAGCCGCTGTTAAAAATCATATTACCGTCTCGGAATATGGTGTCTATAAGGGGACGAAAGAGCACAAGGGGAAACTCTTAGCTGCTAAGACGGAAGAGGACGTATTCAAGGCTATCGGCTTGCCTTACATTCCACCGGAGATTCGTGAAGCTTCAGGCGAGATAGAGGCCGCACTGGCGCATAAATTACCGCACCTCATAGAAGAGAAAGATCTGAAGGGCGACCTGCATGCACACTCCAACTTCTCCGACGGCTCCCACTCTATGATCGAGATGGCCGAAGGGGCGAAGAAGCTGGGCTTCGAGTATATCGCTATCACTGACCACTCATCTGTGATGGGGATGGTGAGGGGTATCAAGGAGCATAATATACACGAGTATCTCAAGATGATTGAACACGCTCGTAAGGAGGTACAAGGGATCCATATTCTGTCAGGTACCGAGGTTGATATTGAAGAGGATGGCTCGCTCTACTTGCCTGACGATCTCTTGAAACAACTCGACTGGGTGGTGGCTTCCATACACTCACATTTCAAGCAGTCCGAGTCGGCTATGACTAAGCGACTTATGAAGGCGATCGAGAATCCATACGTCCGAGTTATCGGCCACCCTTTCACTCGTAAGATCTTGGAACGGGCACCGATAGAATTCAACTTCACCGAAGTTGCCAAGTATGCGAAGTCGCATGGCGTGGCGCTCGAGATCAACGCCTCGCCCGAGAGGCTCGACTTGCCAGACATCTATATCAGGCAGGCTAAGGAGCTCGGAGTGATGATGACGATCGACAGCGACTCGCACGATAAGAACGGCTTCAACTTCCGCTTCGGTGTGGCCCAAGCCCGCCGCGGCTGGTGCGAGAAGGGGGATATTTTGAATACTAAATCTTGGTCAGAGTTTGAGAAAAAGCTTAAGAAATAGTAAGGCTTGCAGGAGGCCTTTTCTCGTGTTAGTTTAACGGAGGTTGTTCGTTAAATAGAGGAGGTGCAGGCATGACGTACCGCTACAGCAGCTGGCTCTACAAGGACACATACAATGAAGCTTGTGAGAAGCTTGCGAAGCGCCGCGGACAAGTGATCTCCAAGCAGGAGATCGGCGAGATGTTTGGCGGGCTTCGATATCGGGAAGAGCATGATGCCCTGAACCATGCCGTTGCGGAGAAGCTTCTTGTTAAGTTCTCCTCGGCGAGCTATCTAGTACCCGCCCATGATGCGAAGCAAAGAGATATCTTGACGGGCGGAGATCTTGGCTATGTTGATTTCGAGATGGAGAGCTTGGCGGCGCAGTTCAAGGAGCTCGTCTATACCAGGGTCGGAGCGATCTCTTATTTTCCTACCATGAGATTTGCATTAGGAAAGGATAAAACACGCGACATTGTCGAAGGAGAAGGTATCTTGCTCGCTCGTTCCGAAGTTGGAGACTCTGTCGTCATCCTGACGCGTGAAGGTATCTTCAAGTGCCCGCTGGTCTATGATAGAGAAGACTCGATCGTGCCAGACCTGCAAGATAAGACCACCTCGCCGCTCCTCTGGCTGCAGTACTCGGCCACAGCTCTTAAGGCACTTACGCTCTATGTTGTTATTGAAACTTGATTTAAATTATTAAGGGATTTTCAGCCGCTTGGTTATCCATGCGGCTTTTTATTTTGACTCGTTTTATAACCTTGACTATCGGTCTTTAAGGGGTATTGTTAAGGCAGTAGAGATTCCTGCACCTTTAAAAATAAGCCTTGAAAGGAGGCTTTATGCAGTACGAACTTCGTATGCAGCCTAAGGTTAATCCGTTGACTTGGAAGCAGTTCTGTAAGGAGACACCGCCGTACTCAATCGCTGTCGATGGCTTCGTGAAGACTGGACCGCGCTTCGAGCAGTCTGGTCCGCGCGCCAACTTCAACCATCACGAAGAGGTTGATCGCTTAGCGACGAGAGCTACCTGTGGGCAAGTACTTGTGGCGATCCGCCAGGGCCTCTTCGACGCCTTTCGAAATGTTAACGGCGCCAAGGTGATCGTCTATGCCAACGACTGCGATCAAGACGTCTGCACCACCCACTTCCTCTTGAAGCACGGTTATATGGCTGTCGGCACTATGAATCCAGCGCTCAACAGGCTGGTCTCCATGGAGGAGATGCTCGACACTACTGCAGGAGCATATCCCTTCCCGGCTGACCTGCCGATTTTGGAGCAGCTTGCTTGGATCTACGAGCCGTACACTCGCTTCCGTTTGAGCGGGGCTCTCGATAACAAAGACGCTGATCAGTTTATCCAGGTTGTTACTGATGTTGAGATGCGGATCATGAGCCATATTAGCGGGACGAGCGGGCGCTTGCCACTTGATCTAAGGTACGAGAAGCTGGGCGGCGGACATGGGTGGACGATGGTCAGGGAGCTTGGTGCTCAAGCTCGGACGCAGATGTTCGGCGACGGCATCCATGCATATGTCTCGGTGCGCGATCGCCTCGACGGCAAGAGCTGGACGTATACTGTCGGCCGCATGTCACAGTTCGTGCCCTTCGATCTGCCGAAGATCTTCGCACTCTTAAACTACAACGAATCGCGCAAACGCGAGAGCCTTGGTTTGGAGTATCGAAATGTCGGCAGCTGGGGCGGAGCCTTCACTGTCGGCGGCAGTCCGCGAGCTGAAGGTAGTTACCTCTCGCCGCCGGAGGTCGAGAAGATCATTAATGGCATTGTTAGTTAGGTAATATTTTTATGTAATAGGCCCACTTCAGCTGGGCCTTTTTTGTTTTTGAAAAAATGCTAAGATGTGGAAATGCAGCACATCTTCCGAGGTAAAAGAGTCACTATAATGGGTCTCGGTTTGCTGGGCCGCGGTCTTGCGGTGGCGAAGTTTCTGGCCGAGAGCGGGGCGAAGCTGACTATTACCGACCTTAAGACCAAGGAACAGCTGGCTGACTCGATAAATGAGCTGAGGGATTTTATCAAAGAGAGGGAGCTTCTGATGCCGGAGTTCGTCTTGGGAGAGCATCGATTGGAAGACTTCGTGAATACTGATATGGTTATCCGCGCTCCGAACGCGCCAGTCGGCTCAGCGCACTTGGCTGCCGCTCGCCGTGCGGGAGGGCCTGTCGAGATGGATGCGTCGCTCTTCGCCAAACTAGCTCCCGAGGGTGTGGTCATCGTCGGCGTTACTGGCACTAGGGGCAAGACCACTACCACTCATCTTATCTACGAAATTTTGAAGGCAGCCGGACATCGAGCATATATCGGTGGTAACATCCGGAACGGCGTCACATTGCCCTTTCTTAAAAAAGTTAAGCCGGGAGATTATGTCGTTCTAGAGCTAGATTCGTGGCAGCTTCAGGGTTTCGGCGAAGCCGGTATCAGTCCCCATATCGCCGTCTTCACGAGCTTCATGCCGGATCATATGAACTACTATCAGGGCGACATGGATCACTACTTCCAAGATAAGAGCAATATATTCAAATTTCAGAAGAAAGGGGATCACTTGATCATACAGGCTGATGTTGCAGAGAACTATCCCATCTCTACCGAAGCAAGAATCCATAAGGTTGAGGCCAGCATCTTGCCCAGAGATCTTAAGACGAACCTTCTCGGTCTGCATAATCTGAACAATGTTGCTTGTGCCCTGAAGACGACGGAGGTGCTATCTATACCTGAGTCGGTTATCGTTAAGACGATCTCCTCCTTCAAGCCGGTGCCAGGCCGTCTCGAACCGCTTGGCAAGAAGAAGGGGGTAATGTACATAAATGACAACAATAGTACTACACCTGATGCTACCATTGCAGCCCTTCGGGCTGTCGGCGATGAGGTAGAAAAAGACGTGGTGCTCATCTTCGGCGGCGATGATAAAAAACTCGACATGTCAGGGCTCATAGCGGAGATACCTAGATATTGCAGAAAGGTTGTAATGTTCAAGGAGCGCGGTACTGATAAGATACGCGATAAGGTGAGAGCGCTTGAGTCAGAGGGAGTTGAAGTGTATGAGGAGGAGGGCTTGCCGGTGACGGTAGCAAGAGCCGTCTCGATAGCGGAGGAAGGCGATACTGTCTTATACAGCCCAGCCTTCTCATCTTTCGGGAAATATTTCAAGAACGAATACGATCGCGGAGACCAGTTCGTCGAACTTTTTAAAAAGATAAAATAATGGACCTCGATAATATAAGAAAAGTGCATTTCGTCGGGATCGGCGGCATAGGTGTCTCGGCTATCGCGCGGATGATGCTCGGCCACGGTAAACTGGTTAGCGGGTCGGATAACAGCTCATCTCCTGTGACTGAAGAGCTGACGAAGCAGGGAGCCGAGATTTTCATCGGACAGAGTGCTGATAATATTTCTGAAGACACCGATCTTGCTGTGTATTCGATTGCCGTGCAGCCTACTAATCCAGAACTTGCCCGAGCGCGCGAGCTCGGCATCAGGACGATGAGCTATCCGGAAATACTCGGCGAAATAAGCAAGGAGTATTTCACTATTGCTGTCTGCGGTACGCACGGTAAGACGACTACCACTGCCATGCTTGCTAAAATACTTGTCGATGCGGGGCTCGACCCGACTGTGATCGTCGGCTCGTTGCTGCATCAATCTCGGAGTAACTTCATCGCTGGCAAGAGCAAGCTTTTAGTCGTCGAAGCCGATGAATATAGACGTACATTTCTGCATATAACTCCTAAGGTGATCGTAATCAGCAACGTTGATGTAGACCATCTTGATTATTATAAAGACTTAGCTGACATTCAGTCTGCTTTCAGAGCCTTCGCTGAGAAGCTCGGTGACGAAGATTATCTTATCTGCGATACCGAAGCGCCTAGTCTGCCGCCAGTTTATGTCGGGCTGCCATGCAGGGTTATAAACTATAAAGATATAGAGAGGCCGGCGCTCGCAGTCCCCGGCGAACATAATCGCGACAATGCCCGCGCGGCGATTGCGGCTGCTATGGCTCTTGGGGCTGAGGAGGAAACCGCTCGAAAATCTCTCGAGTCCTTTACTGGTACGTGGCGTCGGCTTGAGAAGAAGGGGGAGATGCCTTCAGGTACGACTGTCTACGATGATTACGCCCATAATCCCGGTAAGATCAGGAGTGCTATAGCCGGCCTTCGGGAGCTGTATCCCGATAAACGCATCAACGTCATCTTCATGCCCCACCTTTATAGTCGCACCAAGCTGATGCTTAAGGATTTAGCCGCAGCACTCTCCTCTGCCGATAAAGTTTTTGTGACCGACATCTATGCTGCGCGCGAAGCGCTCGACCCGTCTATACATGCTCGCCATCTTATTGAAGCTATCAACTCGAGCAGGGGAGCGGAATACTTGGATGATTATGATGAGATGCTCTTGCGTCTTAAAAAGGAGCTTGGCCCAGACGATATCCTCGTCACTATCGGCGCCGGAGATATCTATAAGTTCGGGGAGAGACTTCTTGCCTAGAATATTGACTAAAATTATATTTATGTTATATTATAGAGTATGTCAACACTCTATATAGTCGCTACGCCGATTGGCAATTTGGAGGATATAACCCTCCGGGCCATTGAGGTATTGAAGAGCGTGGATGTAATTCTCTGTGAAGATACGCGTGTGACGAAGAAGCTCTTGGAGCGCTACGACATCAGCAAGCCGACTATCTCGTATCATTCCCAGAGCAAGCTTTCGAAGATTGATCAGGTTATAGAGATGCTCCGTGAGGGCAAGAATCTAGCTCTCGTGTCAGATGCCGGTACGCCGACCATCTCCGATCCAGGCTCATTGTTAGTTTCTAGGGTGAGAGAAGAGCTCGGAGATGAGGTGTCCATTGTACCCATACCAGGGCCGACTGCCTTAGCTGCGGCCTTATCAGCAAGCGGCTTTCCATCTTCAGAATTTACTTTTTTGGGCTTCCTTCCGCATAAGAAGGGACGCCAGACGCTTTTTAAAGAGATTGGCGAGAGCCAGCGCACGGTCGTCTTCTACGAGTCACCACATCGCTTTATCAAAACTCTTAAGTCGCTCTCGGAGGTGCTGGTTCCGGAGCGGAAGATCGCGATCGGAAGAGAACTGACAAAAATTTATGAAGAAGTGAGGGTCGGAACAATATCGGAGGTTATAAAATATTATTCTGAAAATCCGGATAAGGTCCGCGGTGAGTTTGTTTTGGTCGTCTCGGCTCAATAATTTTGCAGCTTGATTTTTTAACTATATAATAAGGATATATGACTAAGATGTGGAAAAATTGGTTCGGGTTCGTATTCTCTTTAGCGCTGGCTCTTATGCCTTATCTCGGCTTCCCGCGCGAGATGAAAGATATTTTCTATACAATTGCCGGCATCCTTTTCGCCATACTATTCTTCATGCTCGCTAAAGATAGGACGGAAGCCAGCCAATGAAAGACTCTCTCAACCCGATAATTCCAGCATTTTTAATTCTCTTAGCGGGGGGAACATTTCTACTTGTTAAAAATTTCGAAGATAGCGCAACCGCCTCGTATACCAAAGCCGTGGCTGCCGTTAAGATCTTGCCTCCAGCGCCGCCGGCCGTTAAGCACCTGCCTACGCCCGATCCGCTTAAGGCGGTTTATATGTCGAGCTGGACGGCCGGTTCTCCTGCTGGACGGGAACGGATCATAAAGATGATTGATGAGACCGAAATAAATGCGGTTGTCATCGATGTGAAGGATTCTACCGGCGCTGTCTCCTTCAAGATGGATGATCCGACAGTCGCTAAGGTGAATCCCTTCGAAGACCGCATATCTGACATAGACGGTTTGATTAAGGAGCTTCATGATAAAAATATTTATGTTATAGCTAGAGTTGCCGTCTTCGAGGATCCGCACCTCTCTAAAGTAAGACCAGATCTTGCGGTCAAGAGGAAGAGCGATGGCGGTACATGGCACGACCGCAAGGGTCTCTCCTGGACGGACATGGGCTCAAGCGAGGTGTGGGACTACAACATCGCTGTGGCCAAATCGGCATATAAAATCGGCTTCGACGAGATTAATTTCGACTATGTGCGTTTCCCTTCCGATGGCAACATGGAGGATATCGAATTTTCCTCCCTTGAAGGCAAGACTGTCTCTAAGCCCGAGGTGCTTAAGAGCTTCTTCGCCTATCTTAGCGCCAGCATGAGGAAGTCTCATGTGCCGATCTCGGCCGACCTCTTTGGCATGACCACAACCAGCAAGACTGACATGGGTATCGGACAGGTGCTCGAGAATGCCATGCCATACTTCGATTATATCGATCCGATGGTTTATCCCTCACACTACCCAGATAATTTCAACGGCTACAAGAATCCGGCAGCCGTACCGTACGACCTCATAAAATATGTGATGAGTTCGGCGGTGGAGCGTATGGTTGCTGCGAGTTCTACTCCCGCCAAGCTTCGCCCATGGCTCCAAGACTTCAATCTCGGTGCTATTTACACTGCACCGATGGTGCGAGATCAGATCAAGGCGACATATGACGTCGGCCTCAACTCTTGGCTTCTCTGGAGCGCGGCTAACCGCTATACCGAAGCCGCCCTGGAGAAAAACTAGAATTTTCAGTCTTAATATAATATAATTTAGGAAATGGCAACGGATGGTCCGAATAAGGACATAACCTATTTCGCCGAGACCGACTTCCGCAATAAGCGGGTGCCCTTCGGCATCAAACCGCTCGACCGCCTGCGTCACTTTTATGTGATCGGCAAGACGGGTATGGGTAAGTCAACGCTCCTTGAGCGAATGACTATCCAGGACATCAACAATGGCAATGGCATCGGCTATATCGATCCGCACGGCTCCTCTGCAGAGCTTTTCCTCGACTACATACCTGAGCATCGCATCAAGGATGTCATCTACTTCGCGCCCCACGACCTGGAATATCCAGTCGCTTTCAACGTGATGGAAGACGTCGGTAAGGATCAGCGGCACTTGGTGGCGAACGGTCTCATGGCCGCTTTTAAGAAGATCTGGCCGGATGTCTGGTCGGCGAGAATGGAATATATCTCGACGAACATCATTCTTGCTCTGCTCGAATATCCCGACTCAACTCTCTTGGGTGTCAACCGCATGCTCTCTGATAAGGCGTACCGCAAGAAAGTTGTCGATAACGTCACTGACCCCGTTGTTAAGTCCTTCTGGGTCGATGAGTTCGCTAAGTATAGCGACAAGCTGATGGTTGAGGCCGGCGCTTCTATCCAGAACAAGTTCGGTCAGTTCGTCTCTAATCCTCTGATCAGGAATATCGTCGGCCAGTCGAAGTCTACTTTTAACATCCGCGACGTCATGGACGGCAAGAAGATTCTCATTATGAATCTCTCCAAGGGCCGAATGGGGGAGTTGAACGCCAACTTGATCGGCGGCATGCTCATCACTAAGATCTATCTGGCGGCAATGTCGCGCGCTTCGGAGACGGCCGAATCGATCGCCAAGCTCCCGCCGCTTTACTTCGTTGTCGATGAGTTCCAGTCTTTCGTCAACGAGTCGTTTAAGGATATTCTCTCTGAGGCGAGGAAGTATAAGCTCTCCTTAACTCTTGCTCACCAGTATATCGAGCAGGTGCCGGAGGAGGTGCGAGATGCCGTATTCGGCAATGTGGGTACCACTGCAGCCTTCCGTGTCGGCCCCTTCGATGCCGAAGTTCTGGAAAAAGTTTTTAGTCCTAAATTTCTGGCCGAGGATCTGGTCAACTTAGGCTTCGCGCAGATCTATTTGACCCTTATGATCGATGGCGTTGGCTCAGCCCCCTTCTCAGCGAAAACTTTAGGTCCGATTCCTAAGCCGCCGATCTCTTTCAAAGAACAGGTTATAGAAAACTCCCGTAAGATGTATGCTCGGCCTCGGGATTCAGTCGAGGAAGATATTAGGAAATGGCACGAGACCGCTAACGCTGATGATAAGGCTAAAATAGTTACTGCTCCTGGCGGTGTTGCCGCGGCAGTATCGGCGCCAGCCTTCCGAGCTCCTGCCGCTGGCTCATCTGCTGCCTTCAAACCCGCTGCTCCCTCCTACAAGACGCCCTTCCAAAAGTCTCCGATTGCTCAAGCAGCTCCGAAGCCTTCAGTCGCCTCTGCATACCGCACCCCATCGCCTGTACAGAGTCGACCTGCTCCTGCTCTCGTGCGCGAAGAGCTGCCAAGATCGACGAAGATCGATCTTCCTGCTACCGTTAAGGAGCCCTTGCCTGCGGTGAGTCGCGTCGAATCGCCTGTCGTTAATCGTGAAGAGTTGCCGGCAGCCAGTCGTAGTCAACCGCCGCAGAAGATGTCTCTCTCCGAGCTTGCGAAGTCTTCAGCCCAGATGAACAAGCCTAAATCTACCGGCGCTAATAAGAACGATCTCAAGAGCGCGATCGAGGCCGCTCTGAAGTCAGCTAAAGCTGCTCCGGCGGCATCAAAGCCGGAAGCGGAGGCGCCGAAGGCTGAATTTAAGCTTGAAGATAAAAAGTCGGAGCCACAGGCGGAGGCTCCGCAGCAGGCTAAGGCCTTCGAATACCCTCAAGCTAAGGAGGTTCCGGAGGAGGTGCTCCGCAAGGTGCTCGATACGGGGCCTGAAACCAATAGTTAAAATTAAAAGTTATACCATTTTATGCCTACTCAGAATTCTAAGAAAAAGCGTGTTCTTATTACTGGCGGCGCCGGCTTCATCGGCTCGAACCTCGCTGATTATCTTCTCGCTCGAGGGAACGAAGTTATCGCGCTCGATAATTTCTTCACCGGCCGCAAAGCTAACGTAGAGCATCTTTTAGATAACAAAGATTTCGAACTTATCCGTCACGACGTCACGATGCCGATATCTCTCGAAGTGGATGAGATATATAACCTAGCTTGCCCGGCTTCTCCGGTGCACTATCAACACGATCCGGTCCAGACTATCCGTACCTCGCTTCTTGGTGCCATGAATATGCTCGACCTGGCTAAAAGGCTCAAGTGCCCGATACTTCAAGCTTCCACCTCTGAAGTATATGGGGACCCTGAGATTCATCCGCAAGTCGAGTCTTATTGGGGCAATGTTAATCCCATTGGTATTCGAGCTTGCTATGATGAGGGCAAGCGTGCCGCCGAGACGATCTTCTTCGATTATCACCGCCAGCATGGCTTGCCTGTTCGCGTTATTCGTATCTTCAACACGTATGGGCCCAGGATGGCTGCAGATGACGGCAGGGTGGTTTCCAACTTTATCGTGCAGGCTTTGCGCGGGGAAGATATAACGATCTACGGCGACGGTTCTCAGACTCGCTCCTTCCAGTACGTCGACGATCTCGTCAGGGGGATGGTAGCAATGATGGAGAATAGTTCCGGTTTTATCGGCCCGGTTAACTTAGGCAATCCCGGCGAATTTACGATCGGCGAGCTGGCCGAGAAGGTTATAGCCCTGACTGGTTCCAAGAGCAAGGTCGTCCACAAAGAGCTACCCAAGGACGACCCAAAGAAGCGCCGTCCAGACAACTCTCTAGCCAAGGCTAAGCTCGGCTGGGAGCCAGAGGTGCCGCTCGATGAAGGCCTGCCTAAGACCGTTGCCTACTTCAAGTCGCTGCTTGGGCTCTAATTTTATATATGAAAAAGAGAGTATTAATATTCTCATTCGCATACTACCCATATGTGGGCGGGGCGGAAGTTGCTATCAAGGAGATTACCGATAGGCTGCCTTCTCTCGACTTCGATCTTATTACTTACAACCTAGGGGGAGAAGCGGCAGAAGAGCAGATCGGCAATATACATGTCTATCGGGTGGCCGGACCGTCTAAATATCTCTATCCCTTCAGGGCCTTCGCTCAGGGCCTGGCTCTCCACCGGAAAAATCAATATGAGATTGTCTGGTCGATGATGGCCAACGCCGGCTTCGCCGCACTTTTCCTTAAACTTTTATTTCCCAGACTGCGCTATATCTTAAGCATCCAGGAGGGCGACCCCATACCGGAGATGAAGCGCCGGGTCTGGTTCGTCTACCCATTCTTCAAGATGGTATTTAGTCGCGCTGACTATGTAACCGCCCTCTCCAACTATTTAGCCGATTATGCCCGGAGCATGGGTGCTTGGCCGGTAGAGGTGGTGCCGAACGGCGTTGATCTCCATACGTTCAAAGTTAAAAACGAAATTCGCCTGCAAGACCAGAATAAGATTACCTTGATAACCACGAGCCGCCTGGTTAAGAAAAATGCTGTCGATGATATAATAAAGTCGCTCCAGTACCTTCCTGAAAACGTTCTTCTTCATATTGTCGGGTCTGGTCCGGAGGAGCAGGAGCTGAAGTCGCTTGAGGAAGAACTGGCTCTCGACAAGCGCGTCGAATTCACGCCTTATACCGAACATGCCGCTATGGCAGAGATGCTTCGTGGAGCGGATATCTTCGTCCGGCCTTCGCTCTCCGAGGGGCTTGGAAACTCCTTCCTCGAAGCGATGGCCTCGTCACTCCCCATCATCGCCACGCGAGTTGCCGC
>CAYUNB010000010.1:0-15613 GCA_964446095.1 uncultured Candidatus Saccharibacteria bacterium | reverse complement strand
CGTATTTCATGTCTTGAATTTTAGCATGGAAACATTATGATGTTAAAGGAAACAATTTGTTGACATAGGAGGTGCCAAGTGGCCGAGCAGTCAGGTATAGTGCATATCATCTTCGACAAATATCAGTCTATGATCGCCTACTACAGCCATGTTAACCCTTATACGGTTGCTATGGGTGGTGACTGGTCGCTCATCCGTGTGCTTTATCCTAAAGGGCTACATGATGGGTACTACGTCTTTGCCGTCATGTCCAGGAGTCTTAACGTCGAGGTTGAGGATACTCCCCGTGCCTTGGTGGAAGAGAAGGCGCTTAGCAAGAGCGAAATAGAATTGATAAAGCATCTGATGTCTGCTGAGCACCAGCCTGACGGTCCGGAGAGGATCGTATACGAAATTGCACCTCACGTATTCGTGAAGTCGCTAGCTGAAGTCGAAGAGCACTTCGAGAATAATCCCGAAGCGCTGAAGCCTATCCATGTCGAGATATTCAGGATCGACTGCTTCGATAATCCTCCGCCAGCTTTCAAGGACTGCCACGTTTTCCTGGCTTGCAACAAGATTACCGGCAGGCAGATAGACATGCCTCTTGCTGTTATCCGTAAGAGCGAGTGCGACGCTAAGGATGATAGAAAAATCCAGATGATCGAGTATTACGATTATCTTGGCGATGATATTGAAGACGCAGAGCCGCCTGCTCCTGGCTCGAGGTTCTATAACTAATATCCAAGCCCCATACGGGGGCTTTTTATTTTGAGCTTCTTCTCTTAGAAGATCTTGGTGCAACTATCTTGGTGCACCAAGGGCAAGTTTTATCAGCAGGAGATCTGCCGTGACCCTTGGGAATATTCCTCACAAGCGGCCGAGCGCAGCTTATGCAAAAATCTTTTTTCATTAACCTAATTATACACCTTCGGTGCTAGTTGGCTAAGGTGCCGATCTTCAAGCTATCCAGAACGTTGTTGGCTCTGCCTGAATTGGCATGCTGCCCTTCGAAGGCCTGTGTACCATCCTTGCCGCAAATAGAAAGTATAGCCTGTTCTCCTCCCGGGTGTTGGGCTATCCAGGTGGTCAGGTCGTAGACATCGCCGTTGATGGTTGTCCAGCAACTCGAAGAATCTTTATGAAGCGCCACATCTGACATCTTATATGACGAAGGTGCTGCTGATGGAGTAGCAGGTGTTGGAGTCGCGGAGGCAGGATTTGTTGAAACATCTGGCGTGGTGCTCGTGCCGGGCTGGTAGGTGCCACTATTGTTTTGCCATGTTAGAGCAGCAACTGCTAAGGCGACAACTACCAATCCAAGACCCCAATACACTATTTTTTTTGAATTCATTTTAAATTTTCAGAATAATAAGTTTGTGGACCGCAGGAGACTCGAACTCCTCACCTCATCCATGCCATGGATGCGCTCTACCAGATGAGCTAGCGGCCCGGAACAGGGAAGATAATAGTATATTTATTGAAAAAAATCCAGTATGATGTAGATTAAATTCAAACGGGATGTAGTATAGTGGTAGTATACACCCATGGGGTGGGTGCGGTCCGAGTTCGATTCTCGGCATCCCGAAAGAATCTGCTGTCGGGCCCATAGTAAAGTGGCATTACACAGCATTCGCATTGCTGGGGCGCGAGTCCGATTCTCGCTGGGTCCACATTAAAATAAATTGAAAAAAATGAGCATAGAAGATAGGAATAAAGAGAAACCTAAAATCTCCGAGACTATAGTGGAAAAGAATATTATTGTTGAAGCTCGAGGTACTGAAGGCTTCAAGGAGCTTTTCAAAGAGCTCGACGACTTGGGCGGTCTGCAGGGTTCTGATAAATTTTACAATGTCCAGGAATTAAAAAATATTATCAATCAGTATCGAGAAGGGAAGGCTAAGCCGATAGATATTACACGAAGCCACGGCCTTAGAGATATTGTTAAGCGTCTTTATGTAGAGGAGCAAACAGGGGATAAGAAAGGCGAGGGCGGGAAGATTGTTCAGGAAACATTTATCGACGGAGCGAAGGATATGGATACCCTTTTATTTAATTTAAAGAGAATGGGAGGAGTACCCGGCTCAGATTCGTCTAAATTCTATAGCGCCGATGAACTCGAGAGAATCATCAAGGGTCTCATTAAAGGGTCACCCGAATTTACTCTCAATATGGTCACCAACAATTACGGCTTAAGGACTAAGGTCAGAGAGCTTTTAGACCAGGCTAAGGCTAATAAAGCACGAGAGGATATAGACCGTTTGCTTGGCAACAAGAGCTAAGATGGGTAATATTGACAAATAGGCATATAATATGCTATAGTATTAAACAGAAATAGTGCCGTTCATTGACCTCGACTAGAACAACGGAGAGGCCGCAAGGCCGGGAGGTGCTCAATGCTGACCTATCAGACTGGTGGCAGGGAGATTCCGCACAGTCAGATCCTTCGGGAGCTGGCCCTGCGCGTCGGTGGCATGGACATCATCGATGATGTCGTCATCGGCAAGCGCTACACCGTACACCCCGAGCAGCACTCGATGTGCTTCACGCCGGCCGGCAGTATGCTCGCCGGACTGAGTGACTCGGAGAAGCTCGGCGCGGTGGTGGATCGCTTCGGCGGCCAGCACATCGTCGACCGCGTCCTCTCCGGCAAGCTCCTGACGGAGGTAGAAGGGCGGGTGCGCAAGAACTGGCGGAACTTCAACCCACAGTTCATCGACCGGGACTTCAATCCGAATCCCGTCGAGAGCGACCATCGCGCCGACGAGCTCCAGACGATCAACTTCGGCCAGGTCAGGCTCATCTCGGGCCTCGATCGGGTCGAGGCCGGGGTCTCTGGCCAGGAGTGCTACGATCGGCTCAAGACTGACCAGCGTACCATCAGGCTCGGTTCCGGTGGGGCTTGGGCCCTCTACCGCGAGTCGGACCAGAAGACTCTCGAATACCTCTACCGCCGCGATCTCGCCTCGAGAGTGGTGGACGGTAAGTGTCCGGGCATCGCCTTCTTCGGCGATCTCTATCTCTCCGGCTTCGGCAACAAGTGCGTGCTGACTCTCACTCGCGAAGCCCCGGGCAAGTGGGTGCTCGGCAGCAAGAGCCTGGAGTGGCCCTGGGGCCAGAGCTTCCTCATCGCTGTCATCTAGTTCCATAGTCTAAGTTCGCGACCCTCGGTGCATGCCGAGGGTCTTCTTTTTTGTCTAATTCGACAAAGAGTAATATAATCTTCTGATGGTTAGGAAAGTTCAGGTTATAATTTTTTCAATAGTTGAGGGGAAGATACGAGTGCTCCTGTTCCGCCGGCCTGACTACACTGTCTGGCAGCCGATCACTGGCGGCGTTGAGGAAGGCGAATCATTTGAGGCTGGCGCCCGGCGCGAAGCTATGGAGGAGTCGGGACTTTCTTCTCCTGTTCGAATTATTCCAGATTTTTATAATTTTACATTTACTAATCCGCCACAGCACAGCCGGCCCGGCGAGGTGACTGAGCATGTGTATGGATATGAAGCAGCCCCCGACTTCCTACCGGTCATCTCTGACGAGCATGAGGAGCTCCGTTGGTTCGATATCGAGGATGCGTTCCCTCTACTGCCGACGAAGGAACAGCAGATAAGCCTCAAGAAGCTTCAGGAGGTATTAACTAAGAATATTTAGTAGCCCCAGATCTTGCCCTTTCCGGAGAGGATCTTCGCCATTCGCGATACATTGAGTCCGACAAGCTTCTGGTCAGACTGTTGCCAGCCGTTCTCGCTCTTTTCTGCCATATTGCGGTTGTGAAAGAGCATCGTGTAGGGCGGTATTACGAGACCCATGTGTATAAGAGGTGCAGCCATGTCAGAGAGCACTTTCTGCCCGCCGTCCTCATCGCAGGTGGTTATGAAGCCGGCTACCTTGCCTTCGAGCGCGAAGCCGCGGCTCTCTTCAAGAGTCGTAATATGCTCGATGAAGTTTTTCATGATCGAGCTCATCGAGAACCAGTAGACCGGCGAGGCGAATATTATCCCGTCAGCCCATTCAAGCAGTTTGAAAAGCTCGCCGTATCCCTTCGGCGTATCGGCGTTATATTTACCAGCAAAAAAATCGACCGGGTGATCGACAAGATGTGTCAATTTAGTCTCAGCGCCATCCTGCTTGCTTGACTCAAGTGCTTTAGATAAAAGTTCTACAAGCAGTCCGTCCCTACTTGGGGAACCGTTAATACCTAATATCTTAATATTTCCATTCATTGGCTAATTTTAACACTCCGGATATAATATACTAGTGAACAACAAGAAAATTTACATTGCGTCTGACCATGCCGGTTTCGAGTTGAAGGATAAGCTCATCGGCTACTTAGCTACGGCTGGCTACACTGTGCAGGATATGGGGCCGGAGGTTTACGACCCTACTGACGACTATCCGGACTTCGTGTCGCTTGCGGCGCGAGAGGTATCCAAGGATCCGGAGAATGCTCTCGGTGTTGTTATTGGCGGTTCTGGCCAGGGGGAGGCCGTTGTGGCTAATCGCTTCCCGCACGTTCGAGCTGGCGTCTACTATGGCGGCAGCCTTGAGGTGGTGAGGCTGATGCGCTTGCATAATGATTCAAATATCCTCTCGCTCGGAGCGCGCTTCGTCAGCACTGATGATGCCATTACTGCGTTGAGGGTCTGGCTTACCACTCCGTTCTCGGGCGAAGAGAGGCATAGCAGGCGGCATAATAAAATAGAAGCTTTAAATATTCCTAAATAAAATGGAGATTATCCCAGCAGTAATTGGTAAAGATTTCGACGAGGTAGAGGAGAAGGTGCTCGACGTCGAGGATCATGTGCATTGGGTTCACATCGATATTATGGACGGTCTATTTACTCTCGCCGAGAGCTGGCCCTATCTAGATATTAAAGAGAGCCCTAAGGATCTCGATTACATCGACTTCATCCGCACTGACAACGTTCGGGCTGAGGTGCATCTGATGGTTAAACATCCTGACCGTAATCTCTCGAAGTGGATCGAGGCTGGAGCAGATCGCGTGCTGATTCATTATGAATCGACAGATGGAGAGACGCTCTCGAACATCTTCAGCGAGTTGACGGGTTCGGAGGTGGAGACCGGTATTGTACTGAAGTATGAGACGCCCATCAGTGTTCTTGATGATTTTATTGACCAGATCGATGTCGTTCAGCTGATGAGTATCTCTCACATCGGCTCCTATGGTCATCCGCTTGAGGAAGGGATATATGATAAAATTAAGTCTCTGCGGGAGCGCTATCCGGGAGTGACGATCAGCATTGATGGGGGAGTTAATCTTGAGAATGCGGCAGAATTGATGAAGGCTGGCGCTGACCACTTAGTCGTAGGTTCGGCAATTTTTGATTCTCATAACATATCGGAGACGATCCAAGATTTTAAAAGAATAGGAGCAGAATGATCCACGAAGATAAAATTAAGGAGCTTGAGCTCCAAGCCAACGAGATCCGCAAGTCTATTATCGAGATGCTGGTTGAGGCCGGCTCCGGCCACACTGCTGGTCCGCTCGGGATGACTGATGTCTTCACCGCCTTCTACTTCCATATTCTCCGCCATGACCCGAAGAATCCTCTCTGGGCTGAGCGTGATAGACTCGTACTTTCCAACGGCCATATCTGCCCCGTACTCTACGCCACTATGGCTCATGCCGGCTATTTTCCTCTTGAGGAGCTCCAGACGCTTCGTAAGTTTGGTTCGCGCCTACAGGGACATCCTCACCGCGAGTTCATGCCATGGCTTGAGAACAGCTCTGGGCCGCTCGGCCTCGGTCTCGCTCAGGCTACCGGTATGGCGCTGGCACTTAAGATCGACAAGGGTATCTCGACTAATCAGTTCATCTACGCTTTTCTCTCCGATGGCGAGCAGGAGGCCGGGCTGACCTGGGAGGCGGCGATGCTGGCGGGTAAGAACAAGCTACATAACTTGATTGCGCTCATCGACCGCAACAACATCCAGATCGACGGCTTCACCGAAGATATCATGCCGCTCGAACCCCTGGCCGATAAGTGGCGAGCCTTCAACTGGCATGTGATCGAGATAAGCGGCCACGACTTCCGCCAGATCGATGAGGCGGTAGAAGAGGCCAAATCGATCTTCGAGAAGCCGACAGTTATCATCTGTCACACCATTCCCGGCAAAGGTGTCGATTTCGCCGAGCGCCGCTTCGAATGGCACGGCAAGCCGCCGACTAAGGAGGAGGGCAAGATCGCGCTTGATGAGCTCCGCACTCTCGGCGGACAGATAGTAAGTGAGCATCAATAAAAAATATGAATTTGGAACAGCCAAAAAGAGCGAGTAATAAGTTAGAAGTAATAACACCATCTATTGAAGTTGCTTCAGATAGTATGTTCCACTTAGCTGAGAAACTAGTTAATTCTGGCAAGGCCTACGATTTAATTTTAAGTGACGATGCGAGCGGTCGTTTGGTAAGCTTATATGTCAAAAAGATTTTGGATGCTGTTAACGAAAGTAAAAATTTGCCAAGGATAGAACTTAGATTCGTTGCCGCTGGCAGGCATGGGAATGATGAAGTATTTAAAAAAATTGCGGAGGTCGTTAAAAATATAGAAGCCAATCAAGTTCTTTTGGTTACAGAACATATCGCCACTGGCGATAGTATAGTTCGATTGATGGACGCAATAAAACCTTTGGGAATAAAGCTTGATCTGGCAGCTCTTTCAATAGAGACTGGCGGTGAGCAAAAATTAAAAAATTATATTAAGAGCGTAGCGGACACGGAACTTTTTTATGGAGAGAGTGGAATAGTTGGATTAGGATTTTGGAGCAACGGATCACTTTCTGGTGTAGTTAAGAATAGGCAGACCCTATCACCATTTCCCGAGAAAGCAAAAAAAGAAAGTCTGACAAAGGTTGCTCGGGAAAGAGTGCAGAAATATATTAATTACGCTCGGAAAGATATAGATTTGCTTGCTGATCAAACCATAAGGAGATTAGGATTAACTAATGCTAGCAAATGATAGTTGATTCACAAAAATTAAATCCCAAATTATTTGATACTGATATCGAGAAGATGCCTATTAGGAACGGCTTCGGCGAGGGGTTGCTTCAGGCTGGGATGGAAGATGAGCGAGTAGTAGGGCTCTGTGCTGACCTGACCGAGTCAACTAAGATGCTGGCCTTCGCGGAAAAGTTCCCGAAGCGTTTCGTGGAGATTGGCGTGGCCGAGCAGAATTTGGCCGCCACTTCATCCGGCATGGCGGCGATGGGCAAGATCCCATTCATGAGCTCATATGCCGTCTTCTCTCCTGGTAGGAACTGGGAGCAGATCAGGACGACGATCTGCTACAACGACAGGAATGTTAAGATTGCCGGCTCCCACGCTGGAGTCTCTGTCGGCCCAGACGGCGGCTCCCACCAGGCTATCGAGGATATAGCTATCATGCGGGTCCTGCCGCGTATGCGAGTTGTGGTGCCGGCTGATGCGGTAGAGGCAAAGAAGGCGACGATGGCGATAGCGAAGAACGATGGTCCTGTTTATCTTCGTCTTGCGCGAGAGAAGACGCCGGTCGTGACAACTACTGACTCGCCTTTCGAGTTCGGCAAGGCAAATCTCCTCTGGGAGAGTGATGCACCGCAGGTGGCTATAATTGCTGCAGGCCCGCTTGTCTATAATTCTTTGATGGCAGCCAAGCAGCTCGAGGGCGAAGGGCTTAAGGTTCTAGTTTTAAATTTACATACTATCAAGCCGATCGACAGTGAAGCTATTATTGCCGCCGATAAGCGGGCCGGTGCTGTGGTTACAGTGGAAGAGCATCCAATAAATTCCCGCATGGGTTCGGCGGTGGCGGAAGTGCTCGCGGCTAATCACCCGGTACCGATAGAATTCGTCGGTGTTCACGATCGTTTCGGCCAGTCCGGCAAGCCGGAGGAACTGATGGAGTATTATGGCATGGGGATTAAAGATGTTGTCGCGGCGGTGAAGAAGGTGATTGCCAGAAAGTAATATGAAAACTGAAAATCTATCGCCACAGCCTACCTTACAAAAAGAAGCTGCAGAAAAGTTAGTTGAGGATAAAAAGGCCGAAAATTTCATAAGTGAATATCTCAAAGAACAGGGTATTGAGGCCCCGCCTGTTAAATTGCATATTTATTACAATATTCATTCGCGCCCCAAGGATCTGGCTAAAGTAGAAGGTGCATTGAGAGAGGCCGACATAGTATTTCCTGAAATTGCTGGCTGGGACAAGAGGGGATTAGATATTATCAATCAGGTCTCTTTGGGTTCGCTGCCGGCGGAGGAGGGCTTAAAAAAATTTTTTGGTTTGGAGTCACCGCCTCCTTATTATAGGAGGCTCTTTGAAATTTTATACGGCAGCAATAAAATTGTCAGATTCGTGGATATATCAAGCCGACATGAGATTAACGAAAGATCATGGGCGGCTATTAAAAAGTTCGATAATAATTTTGACAGGATATTCAAGGAGCCGATAACCTTCGAGGAGTTAGCAGACCAGCTAAGAATTGATATTGTAGATATATATAATGTAGTGGTTAGAGATCGAGAAGAACATATAGTTAATAGATTTGGGCCAGAAATTAAGAAAGCTCTGGAGCAAGATCCCGGCTTACTGAAAAAAGAAAATATACAAACATTGATGATATTTGGTGCCGGACATAGCGACTTCTACCAAAGGCTAAAATCAGAAGGCCTAGATGTTACAAGGGAATTTTCACATGATCCGCTAGTCTTTAACTACCTAGTCGAAATATACAGAAGGTTAAAAAATAATAGGCCAGTATCCGAAGACCTTTATGCTAAAGCGGTTTTATCGCAGATATTTGCGCGTAAGGGTAAATTTAAAAATCTTCTTGCCGAGCTAGATTCTTCTGCGGATATCGAAGTCGCAAGGAGGAAAATTATTGATCAGTTTTCCACCAAGGAGATAAAAGAGATTTTAAGTCATGCAAGAGATTCGAGATTCAGCGAGTATTTAGATAACCTAATAAAATATAAGAATATTGCCTTAGTTAACCCAGAGGAGAGGGTTTCAAAAAATCCGTAAGATTATAATCTACCCACCCCATCTCCGGCTCGCGCAGCAGCCAGATTTTGGCAGTATTAGTTGGGCGGTCGATAATGATCTTGGCGATGGTGCGCTCGTTCATAAGGCCGAGGACGGAACCATCTGTTTGGTCGTTCATCAGGTTCTGCATCTCTCCAATACTCATCTGCAGCTTCGTTTTCTCTCGCGCGATGTTGTAGCGGTTGTAGGTGCCGTTCTGATTGGTGTTACCTTCAGTCGAGGAGAGAGCGGTGAGGTAGTGGTTGGTATGGACGAAGGGCGAGTTGGGGTGGGTGAGTATGGCGCCGCTTGAGTTATATTCGACGTTCCGTATTTTTCCGAGGGGGCTGACAATATTCCCGCTGTAGCCTAGAGCTCGAGGCAGATCCTTCAGTTTCTCGAAATCCTTATCGGGGTCTCTTGTCTCCGAGAGCCAGCGGCCGATGACGTTCTTGGATAGGCCGACTTTTGTATCTTTAGAGTTGAGCGAGTTGATGCAGACGACATAGCCATGACTGTTAATACTCACAGAGTTGCCGCCGAGGGTGTTGTAGTAATAGAGCTCGAGGATCTTAAGATCGCGGATCTCTTTCTCTACGATGCAGATTTTATCTTCAGCATACTTCTCCCAGTCTTCATTATGGGCGATGAGCTCGCCGTTATTTGTGATCATTGTCGAGCACTTCTCGGGGTACTCTTCGCTCACCTCGTCTTCCAGCGATAGCGTGTAGAGGTCTAGGAAGTCGACTCCGGCCCCTTTGGCATAGCCGCGGATCTCCTCGACGTATTCGGGGAAATATTCCTGATTGTATTTTAAAAATTTCGCGGCACGCTCTTTCTTCGTCTTCCAATCTGCGAAAGCAGAATTATGCTCGACATTTCTTTTGGCTATATCAGCGAAGACCTGGCCCATCTGTAGCCCCAAGTCGAAATTATCTTTAGCTTTGAACTGGTAGAAATTTTTGTGCGGCATTATATCTCCTTCAATTTGTAGTCAGCTGGTGCCTTCGCCAAGTAAGCCTCAAGTTCATCCCTATGAAGTAGGCCCTCTCTAGCGCCGATCTTCTGCACTACCGACATGGCATTGATTGGGCCCCACATGAGTGCCTCTTCGAAGCTTTTCCCAAGGGCTAGCGCGGAGACAATGGTGGAAGCGTACGCGTCGCCAGCGCCGGTCCTTTCATAAGGAGGAGCAATATCTGGGTAGATAGGCATATTCCAGAATTTTGAGCCGTCATACGCATACGCCCCCTTAGGGCCGTCAGTGATCACAACCTTCTTCGGTCCAAGCTTGCTTATCGTAGCTAGCAGCGCCTTATTGTCTTCGTATTGTGCTCCTAAAATTCTCTCCGCCTCCTCTCTGTTGCAGAAGAATATTTCTGAACGCTGATAGATCTTCTTTAGCCTCTCTGCGCCGAGCGTTATCTGGAACGTACCCGGCTGGAAGGCAAGCTTCACCTCCGGGTGAGCATCGAGATATTTCTCAATCTCGATATGGAATGCCGCGGAAGAGCCACCCATCGAGCTTAAGTATATCCACTCTGCGGTGAAGTCTTGCGGCATCTGGTAAGGGTAGGCCTCATGTTTTACCAAGATCGTCCTCTCGGCATCGAACCAGAGCACGTAATGATAGTTGCTTAGCATATTCTCATGCGAGAAGACGTAGTCGGTGGAGACGTTATTCTCCCGCAGGGCTTCGAGATTTTTATTTCCAACTTCGTCTTGGCCTTGATTGGTGATGTTGGCAGCTTTCAGGCCAAGCCGGGCGGCTGAGACGGCGGCGTTGGTAGAGTTGCCGACGGCCGATATTACCTTCACGAAGTCGTAAGGGATCTTGTCACCGAAGCTGATGCAGAGCTCGTCTCTATGCTGCGAGGGATCTTTGTGAGTATCTGCTCCCGAAGTACGTCCGAGCCTGATAAAAGCATCCGTTACAATATCGCCGATTGAAACTATATCGAATTTCTTCATATCCATGGGCTTGATTATAGCATAACGCTCTTGGCTTATGGTAAAATGTCCTGACTATGACATTAAGAGAAACTATCAAGCAAGCGGAGGCGAAGGGTGTAGCCGTTGGCCACTTCAATATCTCGACTATCGATCAGCTCTGGGCGATCTTTCGTGCGGCCAAGAGTATTAACGTGCCGGTCATAATCGGCGCTTCGGAAGGAGAGCGAGACTTCATCGGTCCGCGCCAAGCTGCGCTCTTGGTCAAGAGCATTCGCGAGGAGCTCAACTACCCGATCTTCATCAACGCTGATCATACCTACTCATTTGAGCGGGTGAAGGAGGCTGTCGATCTCGGTTTTGACTCGGTGATCTTCGACGGCGCCAAGCTTCCTATGGAAGAGAATATTGCCACGACCAAGAAATGTGTTGAGTATGCCCGTCAGGTTTCAGCTAGAGAAGAACGGGACATTTTGATAGAGGCCGAGCTCGGCTATATCGGCAGTTCGTCTAAGCTGCTTGAGAAGATTCCCGAAGGTGCCGCAGTTTCGGAGGCCAATCTGACGACTGTCGAAGACGCGGTGCGTTTCGTCCGAGAGACTGGCGTCGATCTCTTCTCGCCGGCGATCGGCAGTATCCATGGCGCTCTAAAGGCAGACCACGATCCTGACCTGAACTTACAGAGGCTGGCCGAGATCAAGCAGGCTGTTAATCTACCGCTCGTCTTGCACGGCGGTTCTGGCCTGACTGACGGCAATTTTACCGGCGCGATCGCATCTGGTATTTCACTCATTCATATAAATACTGAGATCAGGAAGGCTTGGCGCGATGCGCTAAGAAATACTCTTGAGACGTCAGATCCAGACGAGGTGGCTCCATACAAGCTCCTAGCTCCTTCTTCCAAGGCTGTCGAAGAGGTGGTTAAGAAGAGGCTTGCATTGTTCAATAACAAGTAACATTCAACATAAGATTATGACTAAGATGCAGTTTACCATCGAGGGTAGGATAGCTAGGAAAGATTACATTATCGCCCAGCTTCTGCCGGTGGCTATTTTATTTTTCCTAGCAATTTTACACGCCGTACTGAGAGCGGTTTCTGATCTTTATGTTCGGACTCAACCCATCATGCTGCTTTTCCTCGCTATCTTCATAATTATCTATACCGTCTTCATCTACACGATGGCTATTAGGCGGTTGCATGATCTCGGTATGAGCGGTTGGTATGCTCTGGTGCTCCTTGTACCGTTCGTCGGCTTCATATTCGGACTGTACCTTCTCGTCGCGCCCGGTCAGGCTATTCCAAATGAGTACGGTAATATTCCGGAGTAAAATTTCGTAACGGGGGCCGTTTATCAGCTCGGTCTTGCAATTTTTCGCGAAATATATATAATTCTTGGCACATATATTGGTATAATTTCATGATTGCATTAAATGATCATAAGCGAGATATTTTCGGAAAAAAGCTTCATGCTAAGCGAGAAGCTGGTCTCTTGCCTGTAGTTGTCTACGGTGCTGGCGAGCAGGCACATAGCCTCTTCGTTGATGCTAAGGACTTTATGAAGGTTTGGAAAATGGCCGGCGAGTCTTCCGTTGTTTCTCTAAATACTCCAGAAGGTAAGAAGGATGTGCTCATTCAGGAGGTTTCGCTTCATAGCGTTTCCGACCAGCCGATTCATGCCGACTTCTATATGGTCAGGGCCGACCAGCTGATCAAGGTCAATGTGCCTTTGCGATTCGAAGGTACCGCCCCTGCTGCTAAGACATTCGGTGGCGTACTTGTTAAGGTTATGCACGAGATCGAGGTTGAGGCTCTGCCCGCTAACTTGCCTCACGAAGTTACTGTTGACGTATCTGGCATTGTTAATCTCGAAGATCAGGTCACTGTTAAGGATCTCAAACTGCCAGCCGGCGTGAAGGTCGAGGCCCACGCTGACGATGTCGTCGCGCTTGTATCTGTAGGCAAGGAAGAGAGCGAAGAGCCTGCTATACCAGTCGATCTCTCTAAGATCGAAGTTGAGAAGAAGGGCAAGAAGCCAGAAGAGGGCGAGGCTGAAGCTTCTGCTGCCGCTTCCACTCCTAAGAAGTAAAATTAGTGCTATAATTTAGCATTATGGGATCACATCCCTTTTTTAGAAATTTATTCGCTTTTTCTGCTAGCTTTTTGCTGTTTTTCTCCTACCTTTCCAGCTTCGCTTTTGCTGACACTCCGCCGACGTGTGATACTGTCAGCGATAATGAGTCGCAAGATATGCTTCAAGCCAGGTTGCAGCAGTGTCAGGCTGATATTGCCGAGCAATCAGCTCTTCTTAGTGCTAAGGCCAAGGAGTCAACCAACCTCGAGCGCGACGTTTCCATCCTCGACTATAAGGTCAATAAGGCCGCACTCGAGATCAAGGCGCGCAATTTGACTATCCAGAATCTCGATCAGAATATCGATACTAAAACTCAGAATATCCAGGATCTCGGGAGTCAGATCGATAAGCTTAAGGATTCGACAGCAGAGCTTATGAAGAAGACGAATGAGCTTGAGTCTGCATCCCTCATTGAGGTTATACTCTCGAGCAATAACTTCTCCGACTTCTACCAGGATCTCGGCACTTTCGACGCTCTTGAGGCCTCTATCGGTAAGACGGTTGGCAGTATTAAGGATGCTAAATCTACCGAGGAGCAGACTAAGAGGGATCTGGAAGACAAGCAGCAGAAAGAGCAGGCGTTGAAGTCGCTCCAGGAGATAGAGAAGCGCCAGCAGGAGGTGTTAGAAGCCGAGAAGAACCGTATTCTGACTCAGAGCAAGGGCCAGGAGAAGATCTATAAGCAGATCTTAAGCCAGAAGCAGGCACTCGTTAATGAGATCAAGAATAGGATCTTGAAGATTACCGGCGGTACCGAGCTCTCCTTCGCCGAAGCGCTGAAGCTGGTGCGAGTAGCAGAGAATGCCATCGGCATCCGTTCCGCTCTGGTTCTCGCTATCCTGACTCAGGAGTCAGGTATGGACGGCATGATCGGCAAGAACTTGGGCAAGTGCTTCTACAACACACCATGGAATAATCTTTCGGCTACCGTGATGGCTGACAGTCAGAAAGCTTCTTTCCTCTATATTATGCAGAATATCGGGAAGGATCCGAATACTACGCCAGTATCGTGCCCGATTAATTCCGATGGCCAGTATGGTGGCGCGATGGGTCCGTCGCAATTCATGCCGAAGACTTGGTGGGATGTTAATGCCCAAACTGGCTACAAGACTCGAGTGGAGAGGATTACCGGTTCGTCCTTCGCCTCGCCTTTCAATAATCTCGATGCCTTCACTGCTACGGCTGTCTACTTAAACGACGCGCTTCAGGGTTGCCAATCAACATACAAGACTCAATACTCGCAAGAGAGCTGCGCTGCTGCCAAGTACTACGCCGGCGCCAATTGGAAGAGGTATATGGGGAGCTATGGTGCCAGCGTCGCTACCCGCGCTAACGACTTCCAGAAGGATATCGATGTCATTGATTCGCAGTAGTAGCCTCGGCCGGGATTCTTGCCAAAAAAAGCCTTTTCTGATATATTAGAGGCCACATGAAAAAGGATATACACCCTAAATATTTTCCAGAATCTAAGGTTGTCTGCGCCTGCGGCAACGCTTTTACCGTTGGTTCTACCAAGGAGAGCATTAAGGTTGAAATCTGCAGCGCTTGCCACCCATTCTTCACTGGCGAGTCCAGCAAGATTCTCGATACTGCCGGCCGCGTGGAGAAGTTCAAGGCTCGACAGTCTAAGGCTGCCGCCAAGGTTAAGAAGACGACTAAGTAGACTAAGTAGACTACTCGCCAAGTTAAAACTGCTAAATTTACATGGTCTGGTTGAGGGAAACCTTGGGATGAAAACTTCCACCCTGTTTCCCGACCCGAGGACCTGGAAATTTAGCAGTTTTATATTGGCGCTGATTAGTATATTCTTAACTTATAATTTTCTAACATGGATCTAGAGAAACACCGCGACAATCCGAAAACGAAATATCTTTTCACTGAGTACGATCGTCTTATGGGCGAGGCGGAGGAAGTGAAGAAGATGCAGGAAGACCCGGCTATGGCAGAGCTGGCAGCTTCAGAGCTGACCGGTATTATGTCCAGCCTAGAGTCTGTGAAGAATAGTATTGAAGAGATAGTGAAGGCCGATGAGGCCGAAGCGACAGCCGAGCCGAACGAGATCATTCTCGAGGTTCGCGCCGGGGCCGGCGGCGAGGAGGCAGCGATCTTCGCGGAGGAGTTGGCCGAGATGTATGAAGCTTATGCCGCTTCCAAGGGCTGGTCCTGGAAGCCGATCGATGAGTCGAGGGCCGAGCTCGGCGGCTACAAGGATGCTTCATTCGAAGTGAAGGGCAAAGGTGTCTATACTAAGCTTAAGTATGAGATGGGCGTGCACCGCGTCCAGCGCGTGCCGGCTACCGAGAAGCAGGGGAGAGTTCATACCTCTACGGCCTCTGTCGCCATCTTGCCGATCAGGAAGAATACGGAAGTTGAGATCAAGGACAGCGACATCGAGGTCACATTCTCCCGTTCTGGGGGTGCCGGTGGACAGAACGTGAACAAGGTGGAGACGGCCGTTCAGATCTTCCACAAGCCGACCGGCAGCATGACTCGCGGTACGACCCAACCGAGCCAGCTGAAGAACCGCGG
>CAYUNB010000009.1:0-15764 GCA_964446095.1 uncultured Candidatus Saccharibacteria bacterium | reverse complement strand
CCACCTCTTCCACCTTCCCTCCCGCCCGTCCATGGGCAAGAACGCCCTCGCTCTCGACATCGCCCGCAAAACCGCCGTCAACCCCAAAGTCCCTGTCGGCGTTTTCTCGCTTGAGATGAGCTCCCAGCAGCTCGTTGACAGAATGCTAGCGGCCGAAGCTCAAGTTGACTCTTGGAGTTTGAGGACCGGCCAGATTAAGTCTGACGAGGAGTTCGGCCTCATCCGCGATGCACTCGATCGGCTCTCCAAGGCTCCGCTCTATATCGATGATGAGTCGACGAACAATATCATCAGGATGAAGGCGGTGGCTCGGCGCTTGAAGGCCGAACATGGTCTTGGCCTTATCGTTGTCGACTACCTCCAGCTGATGATGCCGTCCAAGAACTACGACTCGATGGTCCACCAGGTAACGGAGATCTCCAGAGCCTTGAAGGGTCTGGCTCGTGACCTGGATGTGCCGGTGCTTGCGCTCTCCCAGCTCTCCCGCGCTGTCGAACAGCGTGGTGGCGAGCCTCGTTTGTCAGACCTCCGCGACTCCGGCTCCATCGAGCAGGATGCTGACGTGGTGCTTTTCATCCATCGCGAGGATAAGTATGATAAGAACTCCGGTAAGCCGAACATCGCTAAAGTTATAATCGCCAAGCATAGGAACGGCCCGACTGGCGAAGCCGAGCTTTACTTCGACGACAAGCGCGTCAGCTTCACTAATATCGACAAGGCTGACTATGGCGGCGGCAATGACGGGTTCGGAGATTTCTAAAATATCTATGGAAATTAAAAAACTCAATTCGGGTTTATCCTCTTCAGCCCACGCATTAGCTCGGCCCAGCGGCCTCGACCCTGCTCTTCTCGCCTCGCAACTTTGGCTTTTTATAAATTTTAGCCAAAGACCAAGCTTGCTCGGCTCCGAAAGGGGCTTCAGAGAACAAACCACTCATTTCACTTTTTAAATCAGTCAGTATGGACCCTATTCAGAAACTAACCCAGATGTTCAGCCGCTTCCCGGGCATCGGCCCGCGGCAGGCGAAGCGCTTCGTCTATTTCCTCTTGGCCGAGAACCCGGCCTATGTCCGCGAGCTCATGGATAACATCTCCCGCCTGAAGCGAGAGGTTAGTCACTGTCCGACCTGCTTCCGTCTCTCGCTCTCGGCGACTTCCCGCGAGTGCGACATCTGCCGAGATGAGAGCCGCGACCAATCAGTTCTTATGGTGGTCGCCAAAGATATCGATCTGGAGAATATCTCCCGCTCTGGCGAGTACGGCGGTAGATATTTCATCCTCGGCGGACTCTTGCCGATACTTGAGAAGAATCCGGAACAGAAGATCCGCTCGCGAGAGCTGTCTCAACTTGTCTCAAGGATGGCCGACGCAGGTCTCAAAGAGATTATCGTCGCCCTTTCCGCCAATCCTGAAGGCGACAATACTGCCGACTATGTTCGTAATATAATCTCCCCTATCGCTACTGCTAAAAACATCCGCGTTTCTCTCCTCGGCCGTGGTCTTTCAACCGGCACAGAGCTGGAATATTCTGACAGCGATACTATCAGGAACGCGCTGAAAAACCGGCAATAAAAAACCCGCCTTATCGGCGGATCTTTTTGTTTTTATTTTATCGAATCAATTTTTACCATTGAGTAGTGCTGGCGGTGGCCCATGTTCTTCCTGTATCGGACCTTAGGCTTGTATTTGTGGATAGCGATCTTCCTGTCTCTGCCCTCCTCAACCAGCGTAGCCATAACCTTAGCCCCAGAAATGAACGGAGCGCCTACAGTGGTGCTATCCCCGTCATCGACAAGTAAAACCTCATTAAAGGTGATTTTTGAGCCTTTTTCAGGCCTTTTATCGTCGTATCCGGCCAGTTTCTCAACCTTAATAACATCGCCTGGCTTGACGATATACTGCTTGCCGCCTGTTTGTATAACCGCAAATTCCATAAGTTCAAATATAATACAAAAACCGGACTTAAAATGCAAGGGGGTCATCGATTTTTGTAATGAAAAAGGCCCGGGTGGGCCTTGTGTCGTCTAGCTTGAGAAGTTAAGTTCTTTCAGGGATTTGCCAACAACACCGTCGTTTTCAAGTTTAGATATGATCGACTGGATCTTGGTGTTCTTCTTATCGGCTCCGCAGTTACAAGCCGCAGGGAAGCCAGTCAGATCCTCAGCGGGGCATTGAATATGATGGTCGGCTAGAAGTCCTTCAAGTTCTGCCTTGATCTCATCAATCACTATCTCTAGCTTGGCCCGAGCTCGGGCGATCTTCTCGATATTCTTAGCTTCGGTTTTGGAGACCATTATTACCTCCTTCGGATCTTCAAAGAGCTGAAGATATAATACATAACTTATGTCGTTTGTAAATCTATTCCACCTCCGGCTTGTCGAGCGAGAGCGGCTCGTAGCCGAGGGTGGTTTCCGATTCTGTGATGCGCATGATGTCCTTGTCGATCTTCTTAAACTCTTTGGAAGCGTCGGTGTATTGATTGACGACAGTGCCGAGCGAGCGGCCGAGCTTATCGTGCTTCTCCATGTACACCTTCAGGTGCGTCGAGAGCTCCCCTACCCGTTTGACGATATCCTTGGCCTGCTCCTCGATCTGCATCGCCTTGAGGCCCTGGAGCACTGTCTGCAAGTAGGCTAGGAAGGAGGTCGGTGAGACGATGATCACCTTATACTTCGAAGCGGCGCGCTGGATGAGTGACTCCGTCTCCTCCTTCAGTGCCCCTATCTTGTTGACTAAGAGGTCATAATAGATCGCCTCGTGCGGGATGAACATGAAGGCGAAGTCCATCGTGCCAGCTGATGGCCGGATATATTTCGAAGTTTCTAGGATACGGTTCTTGAGGTCGTTCACGAAGAGCTTCTCCAGCTTCTCTCTTTCAACCGGGTCCCTCTCCCCTGCTATGCGGTTATAGTTCTCGAGCGAGAACTTCGAATCGACCGGGATGATCTTATCTTTCACAAAAACCACTGCATCCGGGATGAGCTCCTTGCCGGCTTCGTCAGTGCCGAGCTGATACTGCATCTGGTAACTACCTGGCGGCATGACGTTCTTCAATACTGTTTCCAGGTAATACTCGCCGAGGATGCCGCGCTGCTTCGGGTTCTTCAAGATATCTTGGAGCGACTGGAGCTGATCAGCGAAGCTGACGACCTGCCTGTTGGTTTCGTCGAGACGTGTCAGACGCTCTGTGAGGCTATTGGAGATCTTGGAGGCTTCGCGGAGCTCGGACATCATCGAGCGGTGGACATCCTTAACCGACTCGTTCATCTGTCGCTCCGACTGCAACATACGTTCGGCGAGCGTCGCTGAGAGATTGTTGAGCTGGTTCTGGATAAGCAGGAGCGAGTTCTGGCCTCCCGACTCTGTACTGCCAGATCTCTTTAATAATAAAAAAGCGACTAGGGCGCCAATTAGTAAAGCAAGAATTATATATATTAGAGTCATATTAGGATATTAGAAATACGGAGATAAAAAATAATATATAGATATAGATGAGCAGGAGTCCTTCAAGCTGGCTTACTCTTCTACTCGTGTAAGAGAAGATAGATAGAAGAATAAAGGCGGCGATAGTGAAGCTGCACGTTAAGTAGATAGCACCGGCCGGTATTGCTGCAATGGTCAGCGGTGAAATAATCGCGACAAAACCGACGATTAGGGTGCTATTGAATACAACTGAGGCTAAGATATTGCCGAGCGAGAGCGAAGGATGCTGGAACATGGCACCTCGCGTGCCGAAGAGGAGCTCTGGCAGAGCGGTGGCAAGACCTAAGAAGAGTGTACTCCAGATGATCAGACTCATAGAAAGCGAGCTGGCCATTCCTATACTCATAAGAAGCAGGAAGACGGCCGCAACGGCTAAAATCAGTATGCCTATCGATAGCTCATAGAGCGTGGGTATGACTTCGGAGAAGTAGTGGATACCATACGGGATATGCAGGCGTGAGTTGTCTAGATATGCCGAATCGTAGGCGAAGACAACCATATAGCCGATACCGATGATGATTAAGAGGAGCCCATCCCCCCTCGTCACTCCGCCCTGCAGGAGAAGAGTGGCCGGCAGCATCGCAAGGAGGAATGACAGCCAGAAGGTGCGTCTGGAAAACTCTTCTCTTTTAAGCTCTATGCCGTCAGCTAGGTAGGCTACAAGGCCGATTGAGAGAGTCAGGTTGACGAGGTTGGCGCCGATGACGTTGCTGATAGACACGATAGGCGCTCTGGCGAGAAGCGAGCCTAGAGCGACGAAGATCTCCGGCAAGGAGGTGATAGCTCCGAGAACGATGAAGGATAGCAGGTACTCATTTAGGCCGACCACCCTCGAGAGCTTGATGAAGGCGCGCGCGATCATCCCGCTTGAAACACCCATTGCGATGACCGCGATGAACGCTACGAAAATATAAAAGTAGAAAACCACGACTATATTTTATCATGCTGGGGCAAATAAAAAAGCCCGAGCTTATGCTCTGGGCTTTACGTTCAAGATTTATTACTATCGTCGCATATTCTCTGGCATTGCTCCTCGACCACCCTTATGACTTCCCCACACTTTTTATATAAGGACTGGTACAGCTGGCAGATTCCGTACAGTATGACGGAAGAGGTGAAGAGCGGCAGATATCTAAGAGCGACGGGAGCGATAACCATCAATCCTATCGCGCTGAAGATCCTGGCGAGCATCGGATCGATCGGAATGAGACTCTCTCGCGCGGTCTCCATCATCTGCAGGCAGAGCATCGAACCCGTTGGCTTCACGGGAAGGTTGATAAACTCGTCGCAGCCTCTGCAGCGGACGACACGCATCTTCTCGAAACATTCGACGCAATTCTCGGTCTCGCATCTTTCGCAGGCGATGCGTTCAGTTCCCTGGCATTGAGTGCAGATATCTTGGATGTTAGGAACTGCCGGGGCCGCCTTCTGAGCTGCCGGCAGATTGCCGCAGCCGTAGCGGGCGCACTTGCTGTTGTAGTTCCAGCAGTCTTGGTGGTATCGGGCATCGCACCTGCTGCAGCTCGTGGTCTGTCCGGAGATCTTACCGTGGCAGATTAAGCAGCGTTCCGTATTCGCCATGAGCCACCTCCGCAATCGTCTGTCGCGAATCAAGGAGCATTTTGCTAGTGATAACTATATAATCTAAATTATAAAATGTCAATATAAAAGCGCTCGTGCCACCGTGGTATAAGTATCCTAGGTATTGATCGTTGAAATAGTCTAAGGAGGTACACAATGTCGGCAGATACGATGAAGAAGCGCTGGCTCGAGCTCTGGTACTCGCTCGGTCTTGAAGGCAACCCCTACAAATACTATTACGAGCTGGAGAGGCTCTACAGCGAGCCGCACCGCGCTTATCATGTCATGAAGCATATCAGCGACTCGCTTGATGAGCTTGTGGCTGTCGAGTATCTCGCTCAGTTCGAACACTTGAACTTCACCGCTATCGCTCTGGCGCTCTGGTATCACGATGCGATCTACGACCCTCGCGGTGCCGCGAACGAGAAGATGAGCGCCTGGTTGGCTAACAAGATGATGCGGGAGAACGGCTTGTCGCCGGAGTTCCGCCTTCTCGTCACTAAGCTTATTATGGCTACGAAGCACGATAAGGAACCCGACGAGCCGAATGCTCGCCTCTTGGTCGACATCGACCTCTCTATTCTCGGCCAGCCGGAAGAACGCTACGATGAGTACGAACGCGAAATTCGCAAGGAGTATGACTGGGTCCCGGAAAATGTTTTCCTCGAGAGACGTCGAGCTCTCTTCCAGAGATTTCTTAGCCGGCCCACGATCTACTCGACTAGCTATTTCCGCAAGAAGTATGAAGCCAAGGCTCGGGCGAATATGGCCCGTACTCTGGCTAAAAATACTGCTAAGGCTGTATAATGGAAGCTATGTTGCCAGAAATAAGAATAAAATTCGGCCACTTCCTCGAGCCGATCTTCGAAGCACACTTCAAGGCGCAAGACGGCCAAGCTGATTGGCACTCTCCAACAGAAGATGAGGTTAAGAAGAGAGTCGAAGAGTTTGAAGCTGCTTGGAAACCAAGGGAAGAAAAGATTCTGCGCGGCCTGACTGAGGCTCTTGGTCTCGACTTCTACCAGAATACGATTGATGTGTTTATCGTCAGCGGTTTGCGCGGCGGCTTCAGTACGCCGATGGTTACAAGTTCGGCTCCAGAGCCTGACCGTTTCATCGATATACTTACTCATGAGCTGACCCACCGTCTCATAACTGATAGCACTAAGAAGATCGACTATAGGCGGATTAGCAAAGAGCAATTCCCTGATGTTAAAGAGATGCTCGTGCTTAATCACATCTTCGTTCATGCCGTTCATAAGAAGATCTATCTTGAAGTGCTGAACGAGCCATACCGTTATGAACGCGATCTGGCCAGGTGTGAAAACTTCCCTGCCTATAAAGAGGCTTGGCGGATCGTGAATGAGCTCGGATATCAAAATATCATCGATAGTTTCCGAAGCCGCTACTAAACAACAAGGAGGTGTGAGTTGGAGATCCCATATACCAAGGAAGAGCTCGAAGCTGCCTTCGATGAGCTCTGCCGGAGAACGGATCTTAACCCGGTCCTTTTAGAGTCGGAGCTTGGAGTGGTCGCACAAGAGTTCACGGAGTCCTTCCCTATCGATAAGAAGGAACTCTATAAAAAGATCGCTGAGTTTGCTGAAACGAGCGTGGAAGATCTGCGATCGCGGCGAGATTACTATAACTACATGTCTGAGGAGTACTATCAGACGAAGGTTGCGGATATCTTGAAACGCATGGCCGAGCGTACAGGAATGACCGAGATTCAGGCCTGGTCCTGCTTCGCCAAGGCTAAGGGTGTCATATAAAGAAAATCCCCCGCATATGCGGGGTTTTAATTTGGCTTGACATTAAGGATATAAGCTGTAAATTATGGACAGAAAGAGGAGGTGCTGCATTGAAAGACTTCACGATTCCACACAGTGGGCTAGCGCTTATGGTCGCCCTATTGTCTCTCAAGAATTTGGATGAAGATAAATTCTCTAAGGCGATGGATCAACTTGAAGCGGAATTCGATATGAATGTGCCTAAGGATAAGGCCGGCATGAATAAGCGAGTGGCCGAAGAAAACGGCATTACCGTAGGAGAGCTCATCAACTCGCCGAACTACCAAACGCTTCTCGATGAGTACAGACAAACCTTGATTCCAAGGACTATTAAGCGGATGGCTGAAGTTACCGGTCTTACCGAAATTCAGTGCTGGGCACTGTTCGCGAAGAGTCAGGATCTGATCTAATTTTTTAGGGTAGAGGCTCGCTACATAGCGGGCCTTTTATTTTTTAAATCTATTTGAGGAAGTAATCTTCTTTTGCACTGCTCCGACGAAGAGCCGATATGCTAGCCGGTTCTCCTTCTTGTAATTCATGGGTATGCCGAGCGTCTGGCCGCAGTGAGGACATTTTAGCTCCGGCAAGTTTTTGATAGTATAACCCGCAAGGTCTAGGCCTGATATGCGGTCGATGTACATCCGCTTAAGAATGCCGGGACCATCCTTCTGATAGAAGCAGATATGCGTTCCGCACTTCTCGCAGGATACATCCAGCAGGCGCGAATGCCCGCCGCGATCGCGCCGGAATTTATCGGATTTGAGTTTCTGCATATATCGACTTACTTTTTAGTTTGCCTTCTTATCTACAGGTGGAACTTCCGGTGTTTTGATAGGAAAGGATTCTCCTCGTCCAATATAGATGGAATCTCGATCCGTAACGTCTTCTGGCATGCGGTGTAAAAATAGTCTTATCGTTTCACCATTCCCAAGATCTATGACAATATGATTATCGGAATTAGAGATGGATGATCTTCTGCTTAAATCAGCATATTTTCTAATAAGAGGCTCAACTACTTCTCGGATACGCTTGCCGAATACTGCTTTCAGACGCTCGAAACTTGCCTCAAATTCATTATTATCTTCGTCGTGTATAGAAAACTTTTTGTCACTCATTCCCCCTAGCCTAGCTAGAAAATTATCATTCAAAGAACGTTCATATAGTTCAGATATGATAATTTCAATCATGTCGTCTATCCACGTTTCGACTGTCAGACCAGTCTTATCGATCTCGGTATCGGGCAATAAGTATATTTCAGGTCCGTTGCAAAGAAAGTATACTCTCCCATCTTTAACTCCTAAAAGAGCTTCATGAGTAGCGTTACCACCGACATTATACAGCTCGATTCCGTTAATAATCTTTTCTGGTTCAGGGACGCTACCTTCGGCACCTGCTATGGCGTTAGTAAAGATGCGTTCTTTTACGGGATCACCCTCGGCTAGTTTCTTGGCTAGTTTGTCGCGTGCATCCAGAATCTGTGAATAGCGAGACTCTAATGCATAAGCATTAAGTAGAGCCTTTCTACCCTCTTCCGTACTTTCGTTTACTAATTTAATCTCTTCTCCTCGGGCATTTGATAGACCAACCTTACCGTCTGTAAAAATGTAGTAGATCGCACTTCTGTCCTCGGAGCTGTAGGCTGTGTAATGGCCCTCTTTTCGGGTACCCCAGCTTATCTCAGGAAGTTTTTCGTCTGGGGATACTTCTTTTCGATTTTGTTCTGCCTGAGAGAGATTTTCACGCGCCATTAAATATAAATTTAAGTTATTAATAGTTATTTGTGACCTTACGGGGATTCGAACCCCGATTCCCACCGTGAGAGGGTGATGTCCTAACCATTAGACGATAAGGCCTTGTTTAAAAACGACGTTGTTATTCTAATATAATTTGTCAAAAATGTGAAGGGCTGGTAGGATTTATTAAGAAGTTTGGGACCTTTAAAGCCTCTCCATCTGGTCGAGGCAGGGAGGTATCTTTTGTCTCGCAGGAACAACCGTAAGATCAGAGAGCGATCAAGGCGCGAAGAACGCTTCAGGGAAAGACGCCAGTCTTCCGGCCAGGATAGCTGGCCGAGGCATGGTATCGACTCGACGGGCAAGCGGTTCGCGTATGCCAACTATTTCGAATACCGCATGGCGCGAATACTTATTACACACGGGCTTAAATTCGAATACAGCAAGGTGTTCGAGACAGTCGACAAAGACGGCCGCCCGAATCACCGCGAGGTCGACTTCTGGCTTCTAGAACCGGCTGATATCATCTGGTGTCCAGACGGCCTTCAGGCTATCGAGGTCAAGGGCGGCAGGCTCGACTTGAGATGCTTTTATCAGAAGGAGGAGTTGAATAGAGCCGGTATCAATACCTGGATCGCCACCCCTGGCTACATCTCTTTCTGGGAGAGATTCGGCTTTCTGAAGAAGGATGGCTTACGCGAACGCTCGAGGAGAGGCAATACCTAGTTCCTTCCCCACCCCAGGTGGGGATTTGTGTTACAATGGCTCCATGCCACTTATAAATTTCATCCTTCATATCGATACATATCTGGCGGTCCTTATCGCTGACTACGGGGCCTATGTGTATGCTCTGCTTTTTTTAATCATTTTCCTCGAGACCGGCCTAGTTATCACACCATTCCTTCCTGGCGACTCGCTGCTCTTCGCTGCCGGAGCCATCGCAGCTTCGCAAGGTGGGCTTAATATCTGGCTCTTATTATTTATGATATCGGCAGCGGCTGTTATCGGCGATACTCTGAACTATCGTATTGGCAGTTATATCGGAGCCAAGGCTTTCGAAAATTCTGAGTCAAAGCTCTTTAAGCGGGAGTACTTGGAGGAAACGGAAAATTTCTACAAGAAGCACGGCGACAAGGCTGTGGTCTTAGGCCGCTTCTTCCCTATTATCCGCACTTTCATGCCCTTCGTCGCCGGTGTCGGCAAGATGGATTACGTCCGCTTCGCTTATTATAATATTATTGGCGGCATCTTATGGTCTACGATATTCCTGTTGGGCGGCTTCTTCTTCGGCAATATCCAGGTTGTTAAAGATCATTTCAGCTCCGTAATTTTAGCTATAATAGCTATCTCATTTCTGCCGGCAGTATATCATCTGATGAAAAGCAAAAAGACCCCATAAGGGGTCTTTTCTGATCCTTATCGCTTGCTCCACTGCGGGGCCTTGCGAGCCTTCTTGAGGCCGAACTTGCGGCGTTCCTTGGCTCTTGGGTCTCGCTTTAACATCTTCGCTTTCTTTAGCGGCTTCCTAAGCTCGCCGTCGGTCAATATGAGAGCTCTTGATACGCCATGGCGCACAGCTTCAGCCTGAGAGTGAACTCCGCCGCCCTTGACCACTACTGAAACTTCGAACTTATTCTGGCCTATTTCGAAAGGAGAGTTAATAAGCTGCTTGAGCTCCACGGTCGGGAAGTAATCCTTGATATCACGGCCATTAACCTTGAAAGTGTTCTTAGTGCCATCATGAGGATAGAGCCTAACCCTTGCGGTGGAGGTTTTCCTGCGGCCGACAGCTTCGAAATATTTCTGTTTTGTTTGCTCTTTCATCATTTAAATATTTAATCTGTAACTACCAAATTCTTGATCATGCCGTTCCGCATCTTATTCTTCGGGAGCATGCCGTAGACAGCGCGCCTGAAAACCTCCGGGTAGCCGAACTTCTCGATGAGCTTGCTGAGGCTCGTGCTCTTCTGTCCACCTGGATAGCCGCTGTGGCGTATATACTCCTTCTCAAGCATTTTCCTGGCCATGATCTTAGCTTTGCCAGCGTTCACAATGCTTACAGATACCTTAGGAGCAGAGTTCCTCACGAAATCGGCGCGGTTCTTGCCCATTATAATCGAAGCAGCTTCGGAAGCTACTCTTCCAACCGTCCTGCCGCTTGCATCTATTGTGTATGTGGTAGTCATAAAATTATACAAATTCGATTAAGGCCATCGGACTAGCGTCTCCACCGCGGTTGCCAAGCTTAACAATTCTCGTATAACCGCCCTTCCTCTCGCCATACTTCTTGGATATCTCATCAGTGAGCTTCTTTACCGCCGAAGGGGTACCGAGCTTGCTCCCGATGATTCTGCGTGAGGAGAGATCAGCCTTCTTGCCCTTGGTAACGAGCTTCTCGATGAATGGGCGAAGCTCTTTAGCCTTAGCCTCTGTTGTCACAACCTTGCCATGAGCAACCAGGTTCTCTGCGAGCGAACGAAGCAGAGCCTTCCTCTGATCAGTCTTCCTGCCGAATTTTCTTACAACATTATGGTGTCTCATGGTAGTAGTTTAATTATTACTTAAGGTTAATGCCGTAATTGCCGAGGGCGCGCTTGATCTCAGAGATACCTTTCTCGCCGAGGCCGTCGATATTGCGGAGATCCTCCTCGTGCTTGCGAGCAAGGCCGCCAACTGTCCTGATGCTAGCCTCTGAGAGCGCTCTCTGGGTGCGGCTTGAGAAGCCGACATCCTCGATACGCATCTTCATAACATCCTCCTGGCGTTCCGCCTCCTTCTCGTCACTTGCACCCTCGCTTGAAGAGTTCATGTCAGCCTCTGTAGTCAGATCAGGCTCCGGAGACTCCTCGATGAAGCCGACGATAGCCTTAAGCTGCGCGATCATGGTATGAATAGACCTCTCGAGCGCCTCACGTGGGGTCAATGTACCGTCGGTCTCGATGAAAAGCCTCAAACGATTATAGTCAGTTCGGTCGCCAACGCGCATGTTCTCAACCTCATAGTTGACGCGCCTGATAGGGGTGAAGATGGCATCGACGGAGATAGTGCCGATATCAACCTTCTCCTTGTGTACAACCTCCTTGGGTACGAAACCAAGACCCTTCTCGATAACGAGTTCGATGTTGAGCTTAGAGCTCTTGTCTGTAAGGGTCGCGATATGGAAATCCTTGGTAAGCACTTCGACGCCAGCAGGCACCTCGATATCTCCTGCAGTAACCTTCTTGGCACCCGAAACATTCAAGTAAACCTTCTGAGGATTGTCGTCATCGAGCTTGAAGCGGACCTTCTTAAGAGAAAGTAGGATTGTTATAACATCTTCCTTAACACCCTCCATAGTAGAAAATTCGTGGTCTACGCCAGCGATTTTAACCGATGTTATGGCTGCACCCGGCAGAGAAGAAAGAATAATCCTGCGGAGTGAGTTGCCCAGAGTGTGGCCATAGCCTGGATACAGGCCGTCGATCTCATAAACGCCCTTGAAGTCGGCTTCAGAGACTACGCGGGGTTTAGATGGAAGAACGATGTTATAATTTGGCATATTTTTATAAAAATATTTAATATTTAGTTGATTATTATAAACTAGATATAGACTTTTTGCAAGTCTTCTGCCTTAACATTACGTTCTGCTGTAGAACTCCATCACTGAGTTCAAGTTGAGCGTCGAACCATTCTCTAGAGCTGTTGGATCAGACATGACCTCTATTTCCATCTTCTCTTGATCGAATTTAAGCCACTTAGGGAATTTATAGTTCTTGAGCTTATCAGTAAGACCCTTGAAAACAGCTCTATCTTTGCTCCCCGTTCTGACGGTTATCTTCTCGCCGATCCTAGTCTGATAAGAAGGGATAGTCACCTTGATCCCATTTACCAATATATGGCCATGAGAGACAAGCTGCCTAGCACCGGCGCGCGATGGAGAGAGCCCAGCGCGATAAACTACGTTATCGAGGCGCTTCTCCAGAAGCTTGTACAATGTATCTGTCGAGGTGCCCTTCATGTTCTCGGCCTTGTCTACGTAGTTAGAAAATTGCCTCTCGCGAATAAGGTAGGTATAGCGAACCTTCTGCTTCTCAAGAAGCTGGCTTGCGTATTCGGAGCGTGCTCGTGGCGCGCGCTTCTTCATCGAGTTGCGGCTCGGGGCAGATGCACGAGAAAAGCCAGGGGTCTGGCACTTATTGAATATGCCATCTCCTAACCTCTTGCAAACCTTGTATTTTCTTTTAACTAACATAATAGTGTTTGTCGTTTATTTTATACCCTTCTTGGCTTCTTAGGCTTCGGGCCATTGTGAGGGATTGGGGTCTCGTCTCGGATGGCGGAGATGTTGATGCCCTTAGATGAGAAAGCACGGATGGCTGATTCTCGTCCTGAACCGACGCCCTTAACGACGACATTGGCATCCTTAACACCTATTGATTGGGCCTTCTCGCCGATCAACTCGCCTACCTTAGCTGCCGCGAAAGGGGTACCCTTCTTGGCGCCGCTGAAGCCGAGTGCTCCACTTGAAGATGCTGCTATTGCGTTTCCGTCGTTGTCGGTAAAAAGAAGTTTGGTGTTGTTGTATGTAGCCTGAACGTAAAGCGTACCCGAAGCAAGACGCTGTTTGGCGTTTTTGATTGCTGGCTTAGCTTCTGCTCCTGTTGAAGCTTCTGCTGGCTCGTTCTTATCTGCAACTTTCTTCTTACCCATTGTTCTTAATTTATTGCCTTATTTTTATACTAATTTCTACTTCTTTTCAACCTTCTTCCTACCGGAACCCATGGTCTTTCTTACATTGCCCCTCCTGGTGCGGGAGTTGGTCTTAGTCCTCTGTCCCCTCGATGGCAGGCTCTTAGCGTGCCTTGAGCCGCGGTAAGACTTGATATCCTTCAGGCGCTTGATGTTGGCGGCGATAACGCGCTTCAGCTCGCCCTCTATCTTCTCTGACTCAACCCTCTTGCGAAGAGCATTCTCCTGATCGGACGTGAGTTCAGAAGCTTTTGTACTGTAAGCGATCTTCTGCTCGTCGAGCATCTTCTGTGCGAGGCTTCGGCCAACGCCATAAACAGCCGTTAAGGCTATCTCTAGCCTCTTATTGTCTGGTATTGTTACGCCTGAAATTCTCATTATACAAAAAATTATCCTTGCCTCTGCTTGTGCTTAGGCTGTTCGCATACGACATAAAGACAGCCCTTGCGTCGGACCATCTTGCACTTCGCACACAACTTTTTTAATGCTGATCTTACTTTCATCTAATATCTTCTAATTACTCGGCCTCTTTCGCCGTATTGATCCATCTTCACCTTCACCTTGTCGCCGATCAGGACCTTGATCCTGTTCATGCGCATTTTGCCGGCAAGATAGGCCAAAATGATCTTACCTTCGCCAAGATCTACTCGGAACATCATGTTCGGGAGCGTCTCGACTACGGTGCCATCTACTTCTGGTTCTAGGCCGTCTTTTGATGGGCTAATTTCCATATTCAAATTGCTCGGACATAATAGCAGATTAAGCTATTTTAAGTCAAGCGTTAATTATATTATCTGTTAAAAACCCTTATCTATAGCGATTCGTGCCGGGTCGCTTGGGAAGTAGAAGGCCCAGGAGGGGCTGAATGTCGCCTCCGCCTTCTCAATTGCTGGGAAGTCTTTGAAAATCTGCTGATAGCTCGATCGGCTGGCGCCCAGAAGCCTATTCTTAAGGCTAGCAATGTCGAAGTCCGATACTAAGGAAAGACTGCCAGTCAGTCTGCCGCTTATCTGGCCTGCAGATGCCGGATTTATCTTGTCTCTGCCGTTCAGCTTAAATTGAAGATTCTCTAGGCCATTTATGACAAACTTCTGGCCTCCGCCGAGGGTTGATTGATTCTCGGAAATCAGAAGCTGCTTGAGATCATCTGCCTTAATGATCAAGCCGACAAACGTAGCGTTAACCTGGAGATTATTTTTGTCTCCATCTGCTGCTATAAGAGAGTTATTGTCGACTGTGTTATCGCCGAAGCTAATGAACTTAGCGTCATCGTAGAGTACGTATCCCTTCGGGACCTGGCTTGAAGCGCTTTTCGACAAGCTGGCCTGCAGATCACCCTGCAAGATCTTGCGTTCCTTCTGTATGTCTGCGGTTGAAGCCGTCTTTATCTCACCTGACCAGCCGCCTGACATATCTTTCGAAGATTTGCCGCCGATCTTGCTGAATTTATCGCTGCCGACGAGTCCCGGCAGAGTGAAGTCGGATGGGCTGATATTGTAGCTGGTTCCTGGTGCGCTTGCCTTAACGGGTACACTTATCTGTCCTGGCGCACCCTTCGACATACCTGGTACAGTAACAGCCATAGTAGTCTTATAAATCTTACCCTCTTTAGTGGCTAACCTCGTACCTGCCACCAGCTTCTGGGCTGTTGTACCGTAGGCGTTATATATCGTTATTGTGCCCACGGCGTATTTATCCACCACCTTGCTGCCGTTAGTTGGAACATAGCCTGACTTGGAGTCTTTCAGCTGCATCAGCTCGTATTTGAGGCTGCCGCTGCTTCCGTCGGTGTTTAAATTCAGCGTCTCGTCTACAGTCAACTCTTTTTTAGTTGTTGAAACGGCAATCGAAACTCTTGAGAAGTAAGATGATATCAATAAAAATAGACTTAAAACTATAACTGAACCGCCGATGACATATAATACCGGCATAAGAAACTTCTTCCTCTTTGTCCTCTCTGGCGGCACGTTCGAATGCGGCTCATGGCCCTCAGCAGGCTCTTCCTCCCGGGTTCGCCCTCTTAGGATTACGTCCTGGAATGTTTTTCTTTTCATCAGATTAGTTTAATAATTTATTAACAAATATTGAAGGGATAATTATAAACAGATCATCGGGGGTCCTGCTTCTGTTTTGGTAAAAAGCTTGTAAATTAAGAGCATCGGGCCCAATAATTTTCGCATCCGTAGCCCCCCTTGCATCCATAAGCTTGTCGAATGAGGCCACCACATCTTTATCAGCTAAGCAGAATATTTTATGAGGCAGTTGAGAAGTCGCTTCGCTAAGCGCTTTTTTGAATAAATCTGCCCATTTTCTTCCTGAGGATAGGAGGTCTCTTTCGAATTCCTCTTTCGCTGAGTCTTTCAGGCTATTGTTGCCGTACGCCTTAAGGGTATTAGCGGCAAGGACGTGGCCGATATTTCGCCGGAGCATCATCTGTCTGATTAAACTT
>CAYUNB010000008.1:0-16766 GCA_964446095.1 uncultured Candidatus Saccharibacteria bacterium | reverse complement strand
GACCTTTCGCGATGTGCCGGGCGAGACGCTTCGTGTTTTGGAGGATATAAATCTTTCCATACGCCCGGGAGAGTTCTTAGTGCTTGTCGGCCTTTCGGGCTCAGGCAAGTCTACCTTATTGAGAATTCTTTCAGGTCTCGAGAAGGAATATGACGGCAGCGTAGAGTTCGTAGATCAATCCGACCAGCGCTCGATGAGCTTCGTCTTCCAGCAGTTCGCCATCTTCCCCTGGCTGACTGTCAGTGAGAATATCGAGCTTGGCCTGATACCTAAGAAGATGCCTCCTAAGAAGATGAAGGAGCTTGTGCATAGAGAGATCGATCAGTTCGGGCTTCATAAATTCGCTGAGTCTTACCCGAGGGAACTCTCCGGCGGCATGCGCCAGCGCGTAGGCTTGGCTCGGGCGCTCGCTATCGACCCGGAGATTATCTATATGGATGAGCCATTCTCCGAGCTTGATTCTTTCACTGCCGATGAGCTTCGTAAAGATATCTTGAGAGTTTGGGAAGAGCGGAAACAGACTATTGTTATGGTCAGCCATATTATTCCCGAGGCGTTGGAACTCGCTGACCGTATCGGCGTCTTAACAGGCCAGCCTGGCAGGCTTGATAGGGTTATTGTTAATAATCTGCCGAGACCGCGCGATAAGCGGTCTGCTGAATTCTTCAAGATGGAAGATGAGATTCACAACTTGATAAAGCCGCAATAAACCCCTCGATCGAGGGGTTTGGTTTAATCTTATTTTAGGCCTTTTGCTCTTTTCATTGCTTCGCATTTCTCGCATATCGGAGGGTTCGAACTGCTATCTGGTTGGTACGGAAGCTCTGTTATTACTGCTCCACACATACTACACTTCCAGCTGCCCTGAAACATATGCTTATGAGGAGCTACGCCCGGATTGCTATCCTGATCCATTTTTTATTATTAAACTAATAAAAACTCGCTACTTGTTATTTTAACATGATATTTAAATTCTGAGCAAAAATACAAAATCCCCTCCATACTGTGGAGGGGATTAGGACTTACATTCCCTTTGATGCCATCTTCTGCTTGTGGCAGTCTCGGCAGAGCAGAGAGCCTAGCCGAGCTGGATCTGGTTCGAATGGCAGCTGGGTTATAGGACCGCTGCAGCTTCCGCATTTCCAGTTGCCCTGGAACATTTGGCGCTGCGGCCTGTAGCCTCCGCCGTTGTTGTCTTGGTACATCTCCAACTTATCTTATCTTGGTAAATTAACGACCTAGATTCGCAACGAAACGGGGTTTAGACTCCTTACCCTTTTAGTTCGAAACTATATGACCGATATGATACTATTAGTTCATGAAAAAAACAAATCTTGTTTTTCTCCTCACCAGTGTCTTTCTCTTAGCAAGGTCGTCTTCCGCTTTTGCGGGCGAGTTGCCATTCTATTCGCAACAGATCACATTGAGTTCCGGCATGTCAGGACAGGGGGTTTCCGACCTGCAAACTTACTTAGCGAATCTTAATATCTATCCCAAGTCGCTCGTGACCGGTTATTTCGGTCGTATTACGGAACTTTCGGTTAAAGTCTTCCAGCTCGAGAACGGCATCTCTCCTACAGGTACGCTGGGGCCTAAGACGAGAGCTCGGATCCAGAGTCTTGTAGATGCTCAAGCTACGACTGTCTCTAAGCCAGCTATTCTGGCCGCAACATCTACGCCCCCTATGCCTATTGCCTCAGCCAGTACTACCGACCTTTCCCAATATTCCATACATCCGAGACCTGCCTATGACTTGAAGAAGATGGCTAAAGATATTCAGAATCTTATCAATGATCAGCGCGCGGATTATGGTCTGAATCCGATCTATTGGGACGACGACCTTGCAGAAGCGGCACAGGAGCACAGTGATGATCAGGCAAGAGATAATGTCGAGACGACTGACCCTGACAGCCCGTGCCATTACCCGCTGATACGGCACGAAGGGATGACTCCTGCCGGATATTCGCTTAAGGACAGATACTCTTCAGCCAATATCAAGTATGTTTATGGCGGCGAGAATATCGCCATGGTGCCGATGGATAAGAACTTGTTATATCTTCAGCTGAACGATAGACCCGCTATAAAATGTCCGGAGATAACCAAGTATGACGTGGAGACCGGTCCGGAAAGTGTTAAGCTGCCGCTCTTCCAGAAAGCGCTCGAAGATTCCAAGGTTGCGATTCAAAGTGTGCCGAAGGTTAGCTGGGTAAATAAAGAGTGGAGTTCTGAGCCCGAGCTCGAAGAGATGGTTGTCGCCGGCTGGATGAATTCGCCAGGACACCGCGATAATATCCTCCGGAAGGAGTACACGGTCGCTGGCATCGGCATAACGATGGTCAACGACGATATGATCGTCACGCACGATTTCGCGGGAAGATAACTTGTGTAATTTAGATAATCAACTATACTGTTTTTCATTACGGGACATAGTGTAACGGTAACATTCACGATTCGGGTTCGTGAGACTCTGGGTTCGAATCCCAGTGTCCCGATAGGAGACAAATGAAGCAACTACTTGCTTCATGCCTGGGATTCGAAAGACCTTTCCTTATTCCGTGAAGCGGAATGGAAAGGTACCCGCGCCCGTAGGGCGAGAATCCCAGTGTCCCGATAACTTAACCCCAGGCAAGTATTAGTGTAAAATATATCTATCGTGATGTATCTCAAGCGGTTGGAGGTGCTCGGGTTTAAATCTTTCGCCAAGAAGACGGAGCTCGTTTTCAACGTACCTATCACCTCGATAGTCGGTCCTAACGGTTCGGGGAAGAGCAATGTTGCTGAGGCCTTCCGCTGGGTGCTCGGCGAACAGTCGATGAAGTCTCTCCGCGGCAAGCGTGGCGAGGATCTCATCTTTAACGGTTCGGCCGGGGCGCCGCGGCAGAATCACGCCTATGTGACGCTTGTCTTCGATAATCAAGATAAGAAGTTCAATGTCGACTTTGATGAGGTTGCTATCTCGCGGCACATCTACCGCGATGGTACTAATCAGTATTTCATCAACGGCAGCCAGGTGCGCTTGAAAGATATTATTGAGCTCCTGTCGGTAGTTTCGCTCGGCGTCTCAAGTCATCACATCATCAGCCAGGGCGAGGCTGATAGGATTCTTAATGCGAATATATATGAGCGCCGTGAAATGGTTGAAGATGCCCTCGGGCTTCGCACCTATCAATACAAAAAGCATGAGAGTGAGAAGAAGCTTGATAAAACAGCCGAGAATTTGAAGCAGGTTGAATCGCTCCGGCGCGAGTTAGCTCCGCATTTGAAGTTCCTTAGAAAGCAGATGGAGCAGATCGAGAAGGCGGCCGAGATGCGCAGGGGGCTGTATGAGCAGTATGTCGAGTATCTCTGGCGCGAAGAGTCGTATCTGAAGAGATTCAAGTTGGAGATCGAGGGTGAGCGCGGCGGGCCATCAGCAGAGCTCGTGGGGGTTGATGCCGAGCTTCAGCGGTTATCGGCTCTGCTCTCTTCCTCTAATGCTGAGGATGCCGGCAAGTGGGAAAACTTGCATAAGATCGAGAACGAACTCCATGATGTCCGCCGCAGGCGCGACGAGCTGGGCCGCAAGATTGGCCGGCTCGAAGGTATGATTGAAGGGAATCCTATGGCTGAGATGCTGGCCGAACGAAGCCGAGAGCAGGTACCCAAGAACTGCCCTTACTGCGGCCAGCTTATGCCTATTAAGACGGAGAGCGAACCGGCCAGCGACTTCCAGGCCAGGGTTGAAGAGGAGATCCGTCGCCACCGTGCGGAGAAGGTGAGGGTTGAGGAGGAGCTTCGCGGTCTGCAGGCCAGGGAAGCGGAGCTTTCTGCTAAGCAGGCGAGCATTAAAGCCGAGATCGATAAGCGCAAGGATACACTTCGTGATTCTGAAAGAGCCGTGTATGAGCAGAGAGCTAGGCGGAGCGAGATTGTATCAGTCTTGAGCGCCTTGCGAGCTAAGGAAGATAAATTTAATTATGAAGAGGGCGCTTTTAAGGCCGAGCTTGCCAGCGCGGCAATGCTCGTCGGTCGGCGCATTATTGATGAGTATAAAAATTTCGCGCCGGTAAATTTGGAGATCGAAGACAGGGCTATTCAAGATGAACGGCGGCGGAAGATCGAGCGCATCAAGATCCGTCTCGAAGATATGGGCGGCTCCGGTGAGGATATCAAGAAGGAGTGGGAGGAGACGGAAGAACGCGATAAGTTTCTGGAACGCGAGATCGCCGACTTGAATGCCAGTGCCGAATCGCTCCGGCAGATCATGAAGGAGCTTACAGAGAAGATAGATCTGGAATTCAAGGAGGGTATTAATAAGATAAATCGCCAGTTTCAGGACTTCTTCGCGCTTATGTTCGGCGGCGGCAACGCTGCACTTGTGCTGATTGCTCCGCCTAAGCGCCAGGAGGGCGAGCTTGAGGCTTCAGTCCAAGTAGAAGATGAAGAGCCAAAGCAGGACGGTATAGATATCTCCGTCAGCCTGCCGAAGAAGCGTGTTAAGGGCTTGCAGATGCTCTCCGGCGGCGAGCGAGCGTTGACGTCCATCGCCCTTCTCTTCGCCGTCTCACAAGTGAACCCGCCACCTTTCCTTATACTCGACGAGACAGATGCCGCTCTCGATGAATCTAACTCGCGCAAATATGGCGATATGATCGAGAGCCTTTCGAAATACTCCCAGCTTATCGTCGTAACTCACAATCGCGAGACGATGAGCCGTGCCAATGTGCTCTACGGCGTTACCATGGGCGCCGACGGCGTCTCCAAGCTTATCTCCATCAAGTTCGATGAAGCGGTAGCAGTGGCTAAATAGTAAATAATAAATTTCAGAGCATCGCTCGACCGCTCGTCTTCTTCCTGCGGAAGACTCGCTTGTCCTCGAAACTTTTTCCTCATATATACTCGGAACCAAGCAAAAGTTTCTGCGGCCGTCTTCGCTCACGCTCCGAAATTTATTATTTACTATTAAAAAATCCCCGACTTAATCGGGGTGTTTTGCTACTTGGGGGTGGCCTTCGGCAGGGTGCCGTCGCGGGTAGCTTCTTCGTTCTCCCCGAGCGAGGCTGCGTGTTCGGGCGGCAGATCCTCTTCGGCGAAGATGGCATTGACCGGGCAGACGGGCACGCACCTCATACAGTTGACGCATTCCATCGGGTGGATATAGAGCTGCTCCTTGCCTTCATAGAAGCATTCGACCGGGCAGACTTCGACGCAGGCCTTGTCCTTAACACCGACACAGATCTTCGTCACCACATGTGCCATCTCTTTCCTCCTTTTACCAACTGATACCAATGGCGAATTGCTGGATACCCTTCTTGTACTGCGGATTAGTTTCCTTATCAATGAGATGAGCCACGAAGGGGTTTAGTTTAGCCGCCTTCAGCTTCTGGTAGACAATCTTGTCTACGCCGACCAGCAGATGCTCCTTATCCGGTTGCGGCTTATTGCCGCCGAAAAGTCGATCAAATACATCAACGCCGTTTGTTCTACCGAAGATGCTTATCGGATCATCCGAGCTCCTACCTCTGGCTAGATTCTGGTTCGAATTCTGGCATAGATTGTGGACTGCGATCTCTCTCTTGCCTCTGGCTTTCATAACTGCTTCGATCATCTCCGGAATCCCTTCCAATACCTTATCGGCCTGCTCCTCATCGGTCAGGGCGTAGTTCTTGTCATACTGATCGATAATCTTGCGGCAGGCCTTACCAAGTTCATCACCGGTCATTACTTCCTCCCTCTCTATATTTTCGTGGTAGGGGCAGAAGGCCTTGCCGCAGGCGCCTTGCATTCTCCTGGCAGCCCTCGCACATATGGGGAATATATGAGTCGCTGAGCTTCAACCTCTCAATCTCTTCTTCAGTACTGATTGTATCCCAGACGGTGCTCATATATTCGCCGACAGCCTTACCGGCTGTGAAGTCTACTCTGGCTGAAGGGTCTATTTCGAATACGACATAGCCGTGTTTGGCATCAGAGTCATACACTTCTTGCTCGGAGAAGAGGACGTCTGTGAGCCTCTCCATTAGCTCATTGAAGAATTTGACGCAGCAGTTATCGATCTTGAGATATACGCGCTTTTTCAACTTTCACCTTCCAGTTTCAAAGACCTCTGAACGGATTTAATAATAATGAAATTTGAGTTTTTGTAAACGAGGCTAAGCCAGGACGAAATCTATCGTCCTGCGGTCGAGATTAACCTCATGGACCTTGATCTTGACCTCATCACCGAGGCGGAAGCGGCGCCTACGGCGGCGGCCGACGAGTGAGAAGCTCTTCTTATCGAACTCGTAGTAGTCGTCCTTCATATTGCGGAGCGAGACCATGCCCTCCGAGATAGTCTCTTTAGCCTCGACATAGAAGCCCCACTCGGTGACGCCGGTTATGACGCCATCGTAGACTTGGCCGATCTTGTCCATGTTATACTCGATCTGCTTGTATTTGATCGAAGCCCATTCAGCCTCCATAGCCTTCCTCTCCATCTGGGAGGAGTGCATGCAGAGCTTCTCGTAAGCGCCGCGGTCGGGCGACTTGCCGCCATCGAGGTAGTGCTGAAGGAGACGGTGCACCATGATGTCCGGATAGCGGCGTATAGGTGAGGTGAAGTGCGTGTAGCAGGGGAAGGCGAGCGAGAAGTGACCGATATTTTTCGTGGTGTAGATGGCCTTGGCCATAGAGCGTAGAATTGTAGACTTCACTAAACGTTCCTCAGGCTTAGCCTCGGCCTGGGCGATGAGATCGTTCAGGTTTTTGGTGTTCAGTTGCTTCTCCTTTGGGAACTTGTAATCGAAGTTCTTCAAGAATTTCTTGAGGTCCGCGATCTTTTCCTGGTTCGGCATGTCGTGGATGCGATAGATGAAGGTGTTGGCGCCGGGCTTCTTGTCGTGGCCGTCTTTGTAGAAGACATACTCGGCCACCTTCCTATTGGCTAAAAGCATGAACTCCTCGATGAGCTGGTGGGAGTCGGTCTGCACCATCTTCACGATCTCGACTGGTTTGCCGCTGGCATCGAGCTTGAACTTGACGTCATCGGTCTCGAAAGCCATTGAACCGCGATTAAAGCGTCCTTCGCGGAATTTCTTAGCCAGCTTGTTTAGAGTTATGAGCTCTTCGGCATAGTCGCCTGAGCCTTTCTCAAGTATTTCGTCCACCTCTTCGTAAGTATAGCGGCGGTCGGAGTGGATGATAGTGCGGCCGAACCACTTATCAAGCACCTTGCCCTCTTTGCTTATGACGAAGACAGCGGCGAAGGTTAGGCGGTCGACGTTCGGCAAGAGACTGCAGAGACCGTTCGAAAGTACCTCCGGAAGCATCGGGATGGTGCGGTCGACGAGATAGACCGATGTGGCGCGCTCTACCGCTTCGCGGTCCAGTGCTCCGCCAGGACGGACGAAGTAAGAGACATCGGCGATATGCACGCCGATCTCGTAGTTACCTTCGGGCAGCACCTTGAAGGATATTGCATCGTCGAAGTCCTTAGCGTCGAAGGGATCTATGGTGAAGGTTAAGGTTTGCCTGAAGTCGCGGCGTTTGGCCAGCTCGCTCTCCGGGATGGCTTCCCTGGCGATCATATTTGCTTCGTGTTCGGTCGCCTCGCCGAAGTTGTAATTTATTTTATGCTCGAAGAGAATCGTCTCCATTTCGGCATTGTTCTCACCAGCTTTGCCAATCTTACTAACGATCTTCCCGGAGAGATTTTGCCAGTTGGTGATAGCTACGACTACACGGTCTCCCTCTTCCAGCGGCTCCTTAGGCTCTTGAGTAATTAATATATTCGAATATACTCTCGTGTCATAAGGCTTTAGCCACCAGTATTCGTGGTCGCGCTTCACAGTGCCAGTGAACTCGGTTTTAGCGCGCTGAAGAACTTCGACTATCTTGTCCCCATGTACAGCTACCTTATCGCCGTTTAAGGCGGTATTTAAGTTGGCTGTCTCGATGAAGGTCTCATCTTCGCGTTCAGTCTTGCCTTCAGGTAAAAAATACCCACCTTTTTTCGAGGCGAGGGTAAGAGTCCCGATTACTTTTTGATTTTTATTATCTTCCACAGTATAATGTATCAACTTTTTAATATTAACATACTTAGTAACATGAAACAAGATACGGGCGCGTCCTTCTGGCTTATACTTATAATAGTAGTCGGCTTCCTGGTACTGTCAGGATTTAGCCTTTATAAAATATTTAATATGACCAATAACAACGACTCTGCAGCTAACGCCGCAGGCAATAATGTCCAGGTTCAAGCTCCCGTTATAAATATAACTGATGCTACCACCACCCCGGTACAGCAGACAGATACGAGTAAGAAGGTAAATGTCCTCATGCAGACGAACGTCGGCGATATCTCGCTCGAGCTCTACCCGGACAAGGCGCCGCTTACTGTTGCTAATTTCGTTAAGCTTGCATCTTCCGGTTTCTATGACGGCACCAAGTTCCACCGCGTTATCAAGGACTTCATGATCCAGGGCGGCGATCCGCTCTCGAAAGATCCGAGCAAGAAGGATTTCTGGGGTACAGGTGGTCCTGGCTACACCTTCAAGGATGAGATTAATGATATAAAGCTCGTGGCGGGTGTCTTAGCGATGGCGAATGCTGGTCCGGACACTAACGGCAGTCAGTTCTTCATTGTCACTGCCGATGCGACTCCTTGGCTCGACGGCCACCACACTGCCTTCGGCCGCGTTACAGCCGGCATGGATATAGTCAGGAAGATCGAGAGCACACCTGTTGACCACGCCGCGGGTGATAAGCCGATCTCGGATATGATTGTTAATAAGGTGGTGGTACAGTAGATATAGAATAATTAAAAATTTAAAAGCCCTTCTGCAAGGAGGGGCTTTTAAATTTTATTTGATAGGGTTGCCGCGGAGGAAGTCTTCCCAGCCCATCTCTTTCTTGCCCTCGGGAATGACCTTCTCGATAACTAGCTTGCCGTTGTCTAATCTGGCTCTGGTGATCTTGAGTCTGAACTCTGTTTTATCTTTACTAAATATAGTGTAGACGCTTGGATCTGGGTTCAATGCTCTAACCATTCTTTCGATCTCAGCAGCTCTCGCGGCGGAGATATTCGGGTCGGTCAGGTCTTGGCTTGGCACGAAGCCGTCTTGGTTCGTAATCTTCTTAGTGAAAGTCGCTTGGCTGTGGTCTTGCTCCTTAGCTTGGACCTTGCCAGCTACCCAATCAGGAATAACCTTAGCCAGCATATCTCCAGCTAGTTTAGCTAAGCGCTCTTTAAGCTCTGGTAGATAGAACTGTTCTTTGGTTAGATCGAATCTCTCTTCCGCGACAACCGGTCCGTGATCCATCTCGGCATCAAGGAGTATTATCGATACGCCTGTCTCAGTATCGCCATTTAAAAGTGCCGCCTGTACCGGCGAGGCTCCGCGATATTTAGGCAGAAGCGAGGGGTGGACGTTCAGCGTGCCATGTTTCGACTTTTTAAGCACTTCATCCGGGATCAGCTTGCCGTAGGCGGCGACGATGAAAAGGTCGAACTCATCATTAAGTTCTACTGGCGGGGTCTTCAAGCTCTCCGGCTGGATAACCCTGATCCCTTCCAGATCGGCCCAGATCTTAACCGGCGGGGGAGTAAGAAGCAGTTTGCGCCCCTTAGGCTCGTCGGGGTTGGTAACTACAAGGTTCGGTATGATGCCCTTAAGCTTTAGCTCATCGAGTATCGACACTGCGAACTCTGGCGTACCGAAGAAGGCGATTTTTAAACTATTTTGTTCCCCCATCTTTGTTATGTGCTACTTCTATAAGATCAGTGGCCGAATCGATAAAAAGGACTCCATTTAAGTGATCAGTCTCATGCTGGAAGATCTCGGCCAAGAGCCCGGAGGCGCCTCGAGTGAATTTAGCGCCCTTTTCATCATAGGCGGTGATCGTCACCTTCTCATGCCGCTTGATCTTGCCGAAGACGTGGCGGACGCTCAAGCAACCCTCGTCGAGCGTCACTTTCTTGCTTGAGCGCTTGGTAATCTCCGGATTTATATATATAAGATTAGATATCTCTTTCTTTTTATTTTTGTGCCCTTCAAGCTCGCCCTCTTCCTCTTCAATGAGGAAGGCTCGAGGCGAGACGACGAATATACGGAAGGATTCACCTACTTGCGGTGCAGCTAGGGCTACGCCATCGTCGCAGGCCTCGAGGGTCTTTTGCATCTCGTCAAGGAGATGTTTGAATTTGGGAGTGTCGAGTTCCTTCAGCGGTGCCTCCTTGGCTACCTTCCTCAATATCGGGTCGTTTTTCTGCAGTATCTTAAGCATTAAAAACAGCCTAACATATATCACGTTCTGTATAAAGCCGGGAGGAGTATGTATATAAGAAAAGCCCGCATTGACTGCGGGCGCTCGTGCTAATTCGGCTTACTTCCTTCAGACGCTTCTGCGAGTATGGGGATCGCTCGGCTAAGCTCTGGGCGATAGCGCAAGAGGTAGTTCCTCATGGCGTTGTTGTCGATGGCGAAATAAGGATTTCGCCGTACTTCAAACTCTCGGTTGTCCCACTTCCACTGGATGTTCTTCAGCAGAAGCTGGCCATACAGTTTTAGGATGTATCCATCACTATAGCTCCGGTCCATGATGTACTCTCGCAGACGATTCAGTTCAACTGCCGCTTGCATGTGTTACTCCTTCCGCCAAGATCTGCTTGGCTAGTTCTGGCCGGTGTCTCTGGATAAAGACCAGAGCATCGCCGTTGGCAATATATTCCAGAGGATTAGAGTTCTGACAGATCGTGTCCCACTGCCGGCTCTCTGCCCTCAACTCTCCGTAGATCTGTTTGAGCTCGTTATCCTCTATGGAGCTGTCGAGCACCATATCTCTGAACTCCTCGAGCTTCACTTGCCGAACCTCCTTTCAAGCTGCAAAACTTTATGGAGAATATCACGATAGGGGATGGATGTCAATAAATAATGATTGCAAAAATTGCTATATAATGTTACTTTATTACAGAACAAAAGGGCCTGTAGCTCAGTTGGTAGAGCAGTGCTTTTGCAAAGCAAAGGTCAGCGGTTCGAATCCGCTCAGGTCCACAAAAGTAAAACCCGTACCGAATGTCGGTACGGGTTCCAGGTTTTAGGTCTGGCTAAATGGCTAGAAGAGGACGGCGAGTCCAGCGTTCCGGACGCGCTGGCGCATCTGGCTCGAATCGACTCCAGGCAGGACTTCGGCCGCCAGGAAGGGGACTACCGTCATCATGATGTCGTCGGCGATATCGCTGCTGCAACTCCTGAAGCTGCTCTCGAGGTTCTTACCGCTGAAGCCGTCGCGTCCCTTGCGCAGGTCGCTCATGGTCATCCGACAGAGGTCGATGAAGTCCTCTGGATCGTTGTTCATCTTGATCCGTTCGGCCAGGTGGCTGGCGAACTCGACCATCTCGGGCGGAGCCCCAGGGATCGAAGTCTTGATGTTCCGGAGCTTCTCCTTGCGTGCTTCGAGCGTCAAGCCGGGAACTTGAGGGGTGGCTGGTGAGGAAGGAAGCAGAAGCTTTCTGGCTTCCGCCGCAACCTTATCCAGGTCAGCGTTCTCGGGCAGGGAGTCGATCAAGGCCTTCAGTTCTTGCTTGTTCATTAAGGAACCCTCCTTACTTCCCGAGGCAGTTTACCAGGAGGATGACGCCACCAACGGCAGTCAGGAAACCTCCTGCCGCGACGCCCACGATGGCCTTGAAGTGATCCTTGAACCTCTGGTCGAGATTGTCTGATGGCAATTTGTGCCAGACACCGGGCTTTGCCGAGGTTACGCTGCTCACACCGCAGTACATGTTGTAGGCGGCGTAGACGAACGAGCCGAAGCTGGTCAGCAGGCCGATAGCGACGAGAGCCAGGCCGAGATGTGTCATTAGGGTGCCTCCATTTCGAGGTTCTGCAACCGGGATCCCTTATCCCGATTTTCTGGGAAAAAGATTATCATATTATATATACATTGTCAAATAATGGGCTGCTAGCTCGGGACCCCTGAAAAACTTAAGTACATAGGGCTCCCAGCCGTTTACAGGTCGGGGATTGAATGGTTTTCTATGTTAAAATAGGCCTTAGAATAAGGATATTTTGGTAATAGGGGTTGACTTTTTGGTCTGAACCTGCTATTATTACCCGACAATATTTTGGCAGTATTGTCCATAGCAAGGTTACATATAAGGCACAATTCGGGCGATTCTTAGTCGATTTTGCCCCGAATTTGAGAACCGGAAACACGATCTAATTGAAATATTATTTTAGCTTCAACAACAATAAGTGCGCTAGCGAGCGTGGTGCTTGCCGGCAATCTTTTCATATCTACGCCGAATCTACCGGCGGTACAAAACGTCGGTTTAGACGCCGCTAGCTCCACATCTGTGGCCGCTATAAGCGCCTGTGATGCCGATGCTAAGAGCAAGGAGTGCGTCATCGAGCTGATCAATAAGTATGCTGATCAGTATGACGTCTCTGCTAAGCTCGCTCTCGATATCGCCAACTGCGAGTCTGAACTTAAGACTACAGCTATCGGCGACAGCGGCAAGGCTTACGGCGTGTATCAGTTCCATAAGCCGACCTTCCAGGAGTTCTCTAAGAAGTTCGGAGATGAGACCCTGAACTACCACGATACCGAGGATAATATCCAACTTGCTATCTGGGCGCTTGCTCATAACAAGGGGTATCACTGGTCTTGTTATCGCAAAATTGCCGCTAAATAAATAACAATAAACCGCCCTGGGACTTCTCGGGACGGTTTTGCGTTTTATGGGATAGGCGAGTAGAATAGGGCGGAACCGATCTTTTTCAAGTTCCCCGCTAAGCGGGAGAAGGAGGTACTTGTGTCCACTCCGTCCGAGCGAGCTAAACAGCTTCTTTCTAGCCGTCAGACTCTGTTTCTTGGCACCTCCTCCCTCAAGAGCAACTATACGAGCATTCCGACGGTCAGCCAGGCCCCCTTCGTGCAGAATGGCAACAAACTTTACGTCTACACCAGCGGCCTCTCGCAGCACACTGCCGATATGCTTAGCAATCCTCTAGCCAGCGCGATGGTTGTTGCCGGTCTGAAGGATTCGCCCAACCCTTTCGCACGCGTGCGTATCACCTTCACTTGCAAGGTCTCCGTAGTTCAGCGCGGCACGGGCCTCTGGTTCCTGATCATGAGCATGTTCGAGGCCAAATTCCCGAAGGATAAGAATGGCGACGATCTTTTCGCCCAGATTCGTCCGCTTGGCGACTTCATACTCTTCGAGCTCGAGCCTTCTGAGGCCGTCTACGTTGAAGATTTCGGCAAGGCTTTTAGGCTCGATGCCAATCTCGAAAACCAGGTGCATGTCCGCGGTACTGGTCCCGGCGCCAAGGTACATGAGGCTCCAAATGAGGAAGAGAAGAAATAGAAAAACCCCGCAATTTTGCGGGGCGTTTTATTTACGGGAGGCTGACGTTGAATTCTTTGGCTAGCTTGGCGCGCTCTTCAGCGAGTGTAGCTTGCTTAGCCTGCCTCTCGATCCTATCCCTTTCTCGTCCGCATTTGTCGCAGTAGAGACGGTAGAGAGCCTTTAGGGCCTTGAGGCTCCTGATAAGCATTGCTCGGAGGATACGGCCATTCTTCAACTTAGGCAGCTGTTCGTCTAAGTGGTTCAGCAGGAATACATCGCCTTCACCGCACAGGTAGAAACCTCTTTCATACTGGCGCTTGCCGTCTTCCGAATAGCCGATAATGTGAGGGTAGTTGCGGTCCTTTTCTTTGCTTACCTGTTGGAACTCCCACGTAAGACCTTCGGGCAGGTCGGGAAAGGTCCAGCCGGCCGAAGGTCTGAACTGCGGAAAGATCTCTTTAGTTGCTTCACGGAACTCTTCGAGCGAATTAAAGGCTCGGGCTGGCCTGGGATAGACCGGTTCCGGGACTGGGACTCTCAAGCCTATCTCGGGGTCATTAGCTCTTTTGGCGTCGATAATAGTTTTGTTATTGAGAGGAAGAGTATTGCATTCCTGGTGTCTACCGCAAGGGTTAGTGCCTGTGCAATGGTCGCAGTGATCAAGTTTATAGCCCTCGACAGTGGTATGAAGATACCATCGCGGGCCGATTCTGAAATCATTGCTTCCGCACATCTGCAAGTAGTAAGCCATACCATCTCTGGTGAAGAGATATTTCTTGTGAACTTCGTTCTGCCCCGGTTCGCGCTTGAGCATATCCTTGCACTGTCTGACGAATCTTAAGATCTTCTTGATGTCCATTACCTTCCCTCCTTGCTGAGTTCCAGTTCGTACATATTGGTCTCTTCATTGATCCGCTTGAAGCCGAGCTTCTGGTACAGGTGGTTGGCTTCGACGCGCTTAGGATTACTCGTAAGGTAGACTGCATCGGCACCCACGGTCTTGGCTGTTTCGATAAGTTCATTCATGATCTTGGTCGCCAGGCCTTTGCCGCGGTAGGCTTTGTTTACAACTACGTCGTCTACGTAAGCGCAGAGTCCGGCTGGCGTCTCTTTCCAGTGGATTGAACCCATCCCTACGATACTCGGTTCTTCGAAGGGGTCCTTGTCCTTGTCTCGCACGACGGCCATCTTGAAGTCTCTTTGATTGACGATCCGCACGAGATCTTCGCGGCAGAGCACCCTTACCTTGCTGCCAGTGGTCTCCTTGAGCTCTCCCATAAGCCGATTAACGGCCATGACGTCATTGCTCACGAGTACGGAGTTGCGAGTTTCGGAGAAGAAGGCGCCCCAGAGCCAGTCAATTTTCGTATCTTCCACTCTCTGCCTCCTGTAAAATCAACGAACAAAATAGTTTATATACCACCGGAGATATTATCATCTTGTGTTAAAAAAGCTAGTCTGTTATATTGCCGGGAGAATTTGAAATATTCAGAGATTGAAAGGGGAGTGAGATGCTGACAGGACAGGGTGTGGAGAATATCTTCGGAGATATGGTTGATTTCTCTAAAGAGCCTTACGTACCGATGGGTTGGCGAAAGGTGCTTCCTCACGAGTATATTCCAGTGCCGCTATCTTCTTATAAAAAGATGGACGGCAAGTGGCGATATTCGTCTAGGGAGCTTGAACTTTTCTCTGCGGATATAACAATATACTCAACCTTGGGTCATATGTATCGGCAATGTTTCGACCGGCTTGTGCTCATGGGCGCTCCGCTTCTAGATTTTATCCTTGCTAACCAGCAGAGCATTTACATCCCCGAACACTGGAAGGATTATAATATCTACTTCTGCGGCACTCCTTACTACAATGAAGAGGGGAAGCTGGCCGTGCGCTGTCTCTTCAATAACGGCGGCAGATGGTATTGGGGCTTCAAACTTCTCAGTCAGCCGCTTGGCAAGGGCGACGTATTTTTGGTTCGTAACTGGAATCTGAAGGAATAAAGCAGTTACTATCCTCCGCTTGGCGGGGGATTTTTTAATGCCAAAGAGAGGATTGACATAAATAGATAAATGTCCTATAAATATAGCCGGTCGATGGTTCCTTGATTTCAAGGCCTCGCTAAGCGAGGCGGGAGGCGAAAAGACTATGGAAGAAAGTAGGAAGTTCACTCTGGGTATCCTGCTCTTTCTCGTTCCGACTGTGGTGATCCTGGCTTGGATCATCCAGGGCAACGACTTCTTCTTGTACAAGGTCTTCGCGCCGCAGTACGAAGCAGTTCGGCGCCAGGTTTTCGAGGAGACCAAGTCCTACAACCAGGGTATGGTCCAGGAGCTGCAGAACATGCAGTTCGAGTATCTGAAGGCTGATCAGGCCCACAAGGATGCGCTGGCCTCGGTCATTCTTCATCGGGCGGCCGACTATGACCAGAGCAAGCTGCCGGCCGATCTCAAGAGCTTCATCGACGGCCTCAAGCGAGAGCAGGCGGGCCGGTAATGAAGCGTTCCAGCCTTATCCTTCTGGTGCTCTCTTTCTCTCTGCTTCTGGCAGCTCTTCTGCTCTCGGGCTGTGCGGATGCTACGAGTGATGACGTCCAGCAGCAACAGCAGGAGACCATGTTGAAGGAGGCTTCTTCTCAGACCGGCATGCCGGCGATCAAGAACTTCCGCGAGCGGAAGATGTTGAAGGAGATCTTGGAGCTTCGTGACCAGGATGGACTAGTAACCTTCACCTATATCGAGAACCTGAATCCAGTCGCAGTGCATGGCCGCACCGCCCTCGGCGGCAAGCTGACCTATCTCGGTGAGACGATCGGCTACGGCATCCCTTACGCTACCCAGTACACCAACCCGCAGAAGTGTGAATGGTATTCGGGCGGCTACCGGACTCTGCCGCAGGCCGATCCGAACGGTCTCTTCTCTCCAGCTTCGGCTGATGGCACCTGGATCCTGATGAAGGATCCCAACGGCAAGAAGGTCTCGCCGGTCTACATCGAGCCGAAGATCGCCTGCTTCCCCTTCAAGCTTCCGGCCGACTAGCTAGTATTTCGCGCGCCACTTCCAAGTGGCGCTTTTATATTGTCTCTTCGGCGATTGAAAAAAAGCGGAGATTGAGCTAGGATATTTAAGATCAGTTTTAATTTTAATGCTATGAATCTATACAAAGACTTAGAGCCATGGAGCGATGAGGCCAAGGGGGAGATCAATGTCGTCGTCGACCTGCCGAAGGGCTCGACCAATAAGTATGAATATGATGAGGAGAAGGGCTACTTCAAGCTCGACCGCGTCGTGCACCACCAGATGTTCTACCCATTCGACTACGGCTTCATGCCAAGGACTCATTATGATGACAATGATGCTATCGATGTCTGCTTGCTGACCACTTACCCGACCTTCCCAGGCTGCGTCGTTAAGGCTCGCGTGATCGGCGCTATCGATACTGCTGATGAGAAGGGCGTGGA
>CAYUNB010000007.1:5694-21453 GCA_964446095.1 uncultured Candidatus Saccharibacteria bacterium | reverse complement strand
CCAAGTGCCTAAATTCTACTTCAATGAGGATCAGCACTTGATGATTGATGATGCTAAGAAGATCACTAAGAGTGCCAAATTAGGCGACGAGATCATCTTCCCTCTCGAGTCTAAGGATGACTACGGCCGCATCGCCGCCCAGACAGCCAAGCAGGTTATTATCCAGCGCATCCGCGAGGCGGAGAAGGCTTCGGTCATCAAGGATTACGGCAAGAAGCAGGGCGAGATCGTAGTCGGCAAGGTCCAGAGGATCGAACTCGGCAACGTCTTCGTCGACCTCGGCCGCGCGACCGGCATCCTTCCTAAGGAGGAGCAGATCCCGGGCGAGCGCTACCGACAAGGCGAGCAGGTTAAGGCTTACCTCTACTCTGTCGAGGAGACCCCTCGCGGCATTAATCTCCGTCTCTCCCGCTCTCACCCTCAGTTCTTAAACCGCCTCTTTGAGATCGAGGCGCCAGAGGTAGCCTCAGGCGTGGTAGTGCTTAAGAGCATCGCCCGCGAGCCAGGCTTCCGCTCTAAGATTGCCGTTATGTCTACTGAGTCAAATATCGATCCTGTCGGCTCATGTGTCGGCCAGAGGGGTGTGCGCGTCGCGACTGTTACTAACGAGTTGGGCGGCGAGAAGATCGATGTGATAGAATGGTCAGATAGCCCAGAGACCTTCATAGCCAACGCCCTCTCCCCTGCCAAGATCTCAAGCATCGCGCTTGATGAGGCTAATAAGAGCGCTAAGGTAAGCGTCGACGAGGATCAGTTCTCACTGGCTATCGGCAAGGGCGGACAGAATGTGCGCCTCGCCGCTAAGTTAACTGGTTGGAAGATAGACATCGTCTCAGCCGGTACAAAGGACAATGCGGGAGATGAGGATGACTACGACGAGGAAGATTTATAGTGAGAATAAGGGAAAAGTATAACTATAAGGAACGTGTTAAAAAATTATAGTTTAAAGTTAAAAATTCTGATCACCGCCGGGCTCATCTCTCTCATGCCTTTGATAACTATGGCAGAAGATAAGCCGGTCGCTACCTCTACTCCGACTAAGGCCGAGGTAGAAGCTGCTAAGAAGCAAGAGAAGAAGGACGAGATCAGCAAGCAGGTGGCCGATACCATCAACACCTCTTCCGCTCTAGTCAGCAAGATCCAGGACCTTGAAGGTCGGGTGACGGACAGAGTCAGCATCCTTTCTGCTTCAAGCTCATTAAGCCAGGAAGCGCAGAATAAGATCGCAGCTAAGCAGAAGACTCTTGATGATATTCTCACAAGCGCTAACGACATAATCAATAATATTCTCCCGAAGCAGGGCACTGCTCTCGTTAATGCGAGCAAGCCAGCTAAAGCGCTGAAGATTTTTAAAGATGAGGTCGGCAAGGTAAAGGCCGAGATTATTGATGCACACAAGGTTCTCTTAGATATCATCGACCTGATTAAGAAAGAGGCTAAAGTTGAAACCAGCCAAGATGGTGGTGATAACACCGCAACCAGTTCCGATGCTACTGCTTCGTCTACTGTCGACGATTCGAGTTCTAATTAACAGTAAGGCCTTTCTACCATGAGAGAAAACAATCCAGGAGCTGGGCCGCTCATCGGCTCGATCATCATAGTCATACTCCTCCTCATCGGCGGCTATTTCTCCTGGCAAAATAGTAAGACAAGCTTCTCTGGGCTTGATCAGCCGCAGGGCAACGTCTCTGACTCCCCCGCTCCGCAACCAGTACCAGCTATTGTCGCTCCAGCCAAGCCAGCCCAAGCGTCGACAGAACTCAAGGATATCGAGGCTGATGCCACTACTGTCGACACCGCGAGTTTGGACTCCGGACTAGATAATCTCGATCTGCTGACTAAATAACAGATTCCAGTTTGAAGGGCCTCAGAATAAGGCCTTTTAAACTGGCCTTCATATATTGACAAAAGCATTAAAATAGATTATAATATAAGGTAGAAATTAGGTTCTGGTTCGTTGTAATAACGGTCACGATATACAGGGAGGTTCAGCGTGCTGACCTACAAGGAACGGGTCTACTACAGCAGTCTCATCACCTGTCTCGCTATGATCGCCTCGTTCTCCGCGGTCATCGGTGCTTTCGAGGCCTTGGTGGCGTTCGGGGTCAAGCTGCCCTACGCGTCGGTCTCGGTGCTCTTGAAGCTTGGGGCGTTCGCTTGGCTCTGGGCGGCGATCGCATTCTTCTGGGAGGGCAGCAAGAGGAAGTGGGCTTGGACAGGTTTCGACGGCCTAATCTGGGCTGTCGCGGCCTTGTCCCTTTGTGCCGCGATCGCGATCTTCACCTCTGAGAAATCTTCCCCCACCTCGGCGGCTGGACTTGGTTCCATTGCTTGGTTCATGCTCACCGGCTCCTGTATCTATATGAGCGGCAGCGAGTCCCGTAAGTCCATGTCTTGGTAAGCAGTTCAGTACCAACCAACCAAGGGAGGTCCACAGATGGAAAGACAAAAGGACGAGATGGGTAGGACGGCACTTGTCCGTCACTACCAGGGGCTGGGTGCTGAAATCGTAACCTTCCAGGAATTCATGGCGAGCAAATTTATCGGCCTCGACTCGAGGGTCGCTCCCTTACTCCGCGAAGCCTGGAATGCGGCGGTCAATTCAACTTATGAATTCGATTGTCCACGTGAAGGCACTAGGCCGCGAGAAGAGCATGACCTGCTCGTAGAAGAGTCTGTGACCAAACCCTGATCGAGCAAGTGAGTCCTTATAGGACTCCCCGCCCCTAACTCGGGCGGTTTTTCTTTTGCCTGATATTGACATAAGCTTAAAAATATATATAATTTTAGCTAGAAAATAGTGCTGGCTCGTTGAAATATAGGAGGTCGCAATGCCCGAGATCAAGCTCCGTAAGGTGTTGAATAGGTCGAGCGTCAAGCCGGAGGATATTGATATCTCTCGCCAGCTCGTCGGCAGTCCCCTCGGCAAGCTCGAGAAGGAGAAAGTTGTCTGCAGTATCGTGAAGATCGGCAGGCAGACGGGCAACGAGTGGCCCAACTTCAGCTGGGAAGAGTACAAGGATCTCTGTGGTTATGAGACGGATAGCACCGACAAGGTGGTGCTCTATCACTTATCTGAACGGGGTCTGCTCCACTTCGATGGTACTTTCTACTCCGTTAAGGACGAACTGATCAATCTTTTGTTTCAGTTCATCAAGTAAGGAGGATTTATGGACAGTAAGTCCGTTGCTATCGGTTCTTCGCCAGCCCGTTCTTCTGAGCCGAAGGAGTTCACTCTCGAGAATACCAAGCCGAGCCAGGTGGATCTGTCCGGCAATCTAGTCGGCACTTGGGCAGAGCATGAAGAGAAGCAGAAAGCGACCTTCAAACTGGTCAGGTACTGCCAGCTCTCTGGCGACCGCTGGGCCGACTTCAAGCTTATCGACTATGCCAACTTCACCGGTGAAGCGGCCACCGACTTCGAGAAGCAGTTCTTCGAATATCTCGTCGGCTGGGGCATGCTCGCCCATAACGATGGCATCTACTCTTTCCAAGACGACTTCGTGAACTTCCTCGGGAAGTTTGTGAAGAAATAAGGAGGTTGATAGATATGAGCAAGTTGATTATTCCTACCTCTCTACCCCTGCCATCGCGCAAGGAACTGTATAGGCGCGAGCTCGGGGATACCATCGCTTGTAATGGAATGATTATTTTAGGGAGCATAGCCTTGAGCTTTGGCATTGTGAGCATAGTTTACCCACTCCCCTCCTTGATTATTGGCGGACTTACATTTGGTGTTGCAGCAGCCGCACTTGGTTTCGGGTACTACTTTATCGACGCAGCGCCTGCCAGAGCATATCTCTCTGAGATACAAGATGAGAAATCTTACTTGCTCGAGGCACTCGGAGTCTTTGTTAAGACTGACTTGCAAAACCTGCAGGATCAAAAGTTAAAGGACGGCCGCAGCAAGCTGTATGAGGTTAACCAGCAACGAGAAGCCCTTACTAGCAGCATACTAAGCATGGAACGCAAGATCGAGCAGGATAAGAATGGAGCGGAAGATCTGGCCACTTCTCTCCAGCATGCGAAGAAGGAACGGGAGATATTCGAGCAGGTTAAGACTGCTATCGAGCAGATTAGCAATCCTGCCAATTCAGCTCTGCTGGAACTCAAGGAATCGATTCGTTTAGTCCAGTCGACTATTAAAAGCGAGATGGTCTTCGATAAGGTCGGAGTGTCTGTCCAGTCTAATATACCGGCCGCTCTCTCGAGTCTTGAGGCCAGCTATCAAAGCTATCTTGCCAAGGTCGAGGAGGCTAGTCGTAAACTTAGCTTGCCGGTTGATGTCCATATAGCTCTGCCAGCCTAGTCTATTAGAGTGCCCCGTTCTGGCGGGGCCTTTTTCTTTACACATTTTTATAAGTATGATATAAAAGGAGACTATTTTAATATTAAGAATAAGGCGAAGGTATAAGAATAAGCAATGGAAATTAAGAAATTAGAGAAGTCGCAGGTGGAGATTACGGGTGAGGTGGCAGCTGACATCTTCGCCTCTTACTGGGGCAAGGCACTCAACAGTCTGTCTAAAGATGTGAAGATCGACGGCTTCAGGCCCGGCCATGTCCCGGAGGATGTGTTGATCAAGCAGGTCGGCGAGCCGATGATCCTAGACACTGCCGCCGAGATGGCGCTTCAGGCCGAATACCCGAAGATCATCGTCGAGAATAAGATCGATGCTATCGGCCGCCCCTCAGTATCCATAACTAAGTTGGCTAAGGGTAATCCGCTCGGCTACAAGATCGTCGTGGCCGTTATACCCGAGATCACTCTGCCTGACTATAAGAAGATTTCTAAGGAGATCTTTGATGAGGCCAAGGCTAAGCCTGTCGAGGTGACGGAGAAGGAGATCGACGACCTCATCGCCGACATCCGCCGCCGCCGTGCTCATATGGAGAAGGTGGCCGCTGAGGAGGCTGAAGGTAAAAAGCATGAACACTCCGAGGCTGAAAATAAGGTGGATGAGTCGACACTCCCCGCCTTCGACGATGCCTTCGTTAAAACACTTGGTAACTTTGAGAATGTCGTCGACTTCCGTGAGAAGATGAAGAAGAATTTGCAGGTAGAGAAGGAGTCGATGGCTAAGGAGTCAGCCCGCTACAAGGTGATCGAAGCTGTTAATGAGAAGAGCCAGATGGATATTCCCGAGATACTTGTCGACAATGAGCTTAAGAAGGGCATTGCCCAGATGCAGGATGAGGTGGAGCAAGCCGGACTCGACTTCGAGGAGTACCTGAAGAATGTGAAGAAGACTGTCGAGGAGATCAAGGCCGAATCTCGCCCGAAGGCCGAGAAGAGCGTTCGCTACAACCTCATCCTGAAGACTATCGCCAAGAAGGAGGGTGTGAAGGTGCCGGAAGAGGAGATCAGCAAGGAGGCCGAGCGTCTCGTCAGCATGTATAATGGCGCTGACCTCGACGCTGCCAAGGTGTATGTCGAGGATATACTGATCAATAATATGGTGTTTAAGTTTTTGGAAGGTAATAATTCATAAAAATATGTTAATTCCAACAGTTATCGAGAAGTCACAATACGGCGAGCGTGCTTACGATATCTATTCTCGCCTCTTGGAGGAGCGCATAGTCATGCTCTCCGGCCCGATTGATGAGAATGTGGCCAATACCGTCATCGCCCAGCTTCTCTACCTCGAGTCGAAGGACCCGAAGAAGGATATCCACCTTTATATCAACTCTGGCGGCGGCGTAGTCTACGCTGGTCTGGCTATCTACGATGCTATCCAGCATATCAAGCCGGATGTCTCCACTATCTGCGTCGGTATTGCTGCTTCGATGGCCTCTGTTCTCTTGGCTGCCGGCACTAAGGGCAAGCGCTTCGCTCTGCCGAATGCCGAAATTATGATCCACCAGCCTCACGGCGGTGCCGAGGGCCAGGCAACGGACATCGAGATCTCTGCTAAGCAGATCTTGAAGCTCCGCGGCCAGTTGAATAAGATCCTGGCTAAGCACACCGGCAGGCCGCTCCCCCAGATCGAGAAGGATGTCGACCGCGACTTCTTCATGGGTGCCGAGGAGGCTAAGAAGTATGGTTTAGTTGATGAGATACTGAAGCCGAAGGGAAAGTAAGTATAAGGTTTAAGTATAAGAATAAGAAAAAGTCCGCTCAATGCGGACCTTTTGTTATGCTCCGTGATATTGACACATCGCGATAAATAATTTAATATCAGTGCGGTTATAAGATGTAGAGTACCTTTACATACAAGGAGGCGCAATGAGACGGCGTAATACCCCGAAGGCTTTGGCGACTATCCGATTTATGAAGAAGGCCAAGAACGAGAAGAGCCCCCTCACGCTTTTGCGTATGATCGAGTCGGCTGATCGGCGTGGTCTAACTAACGGCTGGATGGAGTCCGGTACGTATCATGACAGCAGTAATCCGAGTGTCTTCACTGGGCTGCTTACCAGCCCACAATATCAGATCACTCTTTCAGAGGTGAGAGGCGACCAGGAAGAACCGAGTCCTCAGTTCCACCTCTCCCTGTGGGGTAATAAGGAGTTCAATATTTCGGCTAAGAACTATGAAGTCTGGAAGAAGGCTAAGACGCTTCTCAGTAAGCTGTACGAGAAGTCGACTAAGGCTATTCGATAAAGGGAGGAATAAGTTGAAAATCTCTAACAGTACCCTTTCTCTCTCGACGATGTTGGTGCTGACTCTCTTGATCATCGTCTGCTGCGGCGATAAACCGGCTCCAGCAACAACCCACCAGGTCTTCCAGCCAGACAGCAATACTATCGGCAGCGATGTACGCGTCATGATCTTGAAGAGCGAGCTTGGGTATCTCTCCTCTCAATCGCAAGAGGTCGGCGAAGCGCTGACCTACGTGCTGAACAGCGGCAAGCTGAATATTCTTAAGGTCCAGACCACTTACGTCAACGGTTATCTGCTCGCCGCCGAGATCTACTACACCGAGAAGAGTGCGAAGTAACTAATCTCTGTTTCCAGATCAAATAGCGGCCCTGCACATGCAGGGCCTTTTATATTGCATGGACACCACAGGCTCTCCATGCTAGCTTTGACTGGGTTTAGGTCTTCGTAACAGAAGGAGGATATATGCTCGTTAAGAATCTCGCCCTCATCTCTCTAGTAGCTGCTTCCCTACTTGCCTCATTCACCGAGCCGCCAGCTTCTGCAACAGTCTGGAAGACGATCAAGCTCGGGACCGGCTTCAAGAATGGCCAGGAGTTTCTCGATGCGATGCTCGACAAGGACTGCGCGGCCTCATACTATGGGCGGAAGATGATTCTTTCGGCGGAATTCGCCCTAAGGATCTCACCTGAAGAGAAGAAGCTCGAGCTTGCTCTCGTCTCTGTGTCGGAGCTCGGCTTCAGGCACGAGGCCAAGCTCCGAGAGATCTATGCTCGCGCGTCGGAGCGAGGCTTGTCTCTCTGTCCGCCTGAAGTCGGCCCGCAGCTGCGGCTACAATATCTGGACCAGCCTCCTCAAGAAGAGCTGGTCGTGGCCATGGAAGGGATGGAGATGGACACTGGTCACACTTCCCTCTTCAGTGTTCTCAACCGCGGTGATTACAACGCCTACCCGCTGATGGTCTCTGGTGCCAATGACGGCAGTCCCGATGCTCTATATAACGACTTCACCCGCTTCGTCTTCGTGAAGTCTAAGTAATATAAGTCCCCGCTCTTGCGGGGCTTTTTAATTGAGATATAAAAAATGACTTCTGTATAGATTTACTCGCTCCATCGAGGTAGATAGAATCTCTTCAGGTTTAGTTCTTCTAAAATCAAGGGGGTAGAAAGATGCCTAAGCGTCCTGAAGAGGCTCAAGACCGATATGCTAAACAGTTTATTGGTAAGGTCGGCACTATCGAAGGCGGGAAAGATATTGCCGTAGAGATCAATTCCATAAGTAGCTCCTGGTATTCTGCTGCTAGTCGTAATGCGGAATTCGGCTGCAAGCCCGGCGAGAGAGCGATCCTGGTAGAATGGATCCCGGCCGGCATGCAGTACACAAAGCCGAAGAAGTTCGGCAGCTTCCCCAGAGAGAAGGGTGTTGATCCGTCTGAGCTGCCGCCCCGCGATACCTGGATCACCTTACCCAAGACCTTCGAAGATCTGCCAGTTTACTACCGCCGCGGCTCGCAGGCCTGGGCACTGTAATTAGCCAGAAGCTCCTATCTAGGGGCTTTTTATTTACAATATATATTGGACAAGTGCCCTTAACCGTGCTAGATTGAAAATGTTGCTTTATTAATTTAACTTTCGTATTTGGTTAAGGGGCGCTAATACAGACATTTGCAGATATTCCAGACAAGCGATAAAAGGCAAAAGTATCAAAATATGGCTAAAATTTCATCATCTAAGCTCATAATACTAGGTCTCTTATAACAGATTGCCCTTACAACTAAATACCCGAATTTTATGGATTTAAGAACAGTATTGCTTCTGGCTTCAGCTGCTGGCGTACTGGGCATTGCCATTGGCTACTTCTTGCGTTGGATAGTCCTGCTCGGCAAGAAGGGTTCGATGGAGCTGACTATCAAGCAGAAGATGCTTGAGGCCAAGACCCAGGCTCAGAAGGTGGTAGAGGAAGCTGAGAAGAAGGCGGAGACCCTCGTCTCCGATGCGAAAGAAGATATTAAGAATCGCGAGATCTCTATGAAGAAGCTCGAGGATCGTTTGCTTAAGAAGGACGAGCTGATCGACAAGCGCCAGAGCGATATCGACCGTGAGGCGGAAGAGATCAAGGCTCGTATTGCCGAGGTTAAGGATTTGAAGAACAAGGTCAAGGATATGGAAGCTAAGGCCGAGGGCGAGCTTTCCCGTATCTCGGGCCTGACCGAAGAGAAGGCTAAGGAGGAGTTTATCTCTAATATAGAGAGCAAGTATAACGAAGACTTCTTGATGCGGATGCAGAAGCTCGAGCGCGATGGTGCCGAGAAGCTCGACAGGAAGGCTAAGGATATCTTGGCTACATCCATTCAGAGACTTGCTGCCTCGACTGCCGGCGACATTATGACCACTAACGTGCCGATTACCTCTGAAGATATCAAGGGCAAGATCATCGGCAAGGAGGGCAGGAATATCCGTTCGCTTGAGCGGGCTGCCGGTGTGGAGATCATCATCGATGATACGCCTGGCATGATCACCATCTCCGGTTTCGACCCTGTCCGCCGCCATGTGGCTAAGCAGGCGCTTGAGAACTTGATGGCTGACGGCCGCATCCAGCCGGCGAAGATCGAAGATACTGTCGAGAAGGCTAAGGGTGAGATCAACAAGATTATCAAAGAAAAGGGCGAGCAGGCTGCCTATGAAGCTGGCGTCTTCAATCTCGACCCAAGGATTATCGCGATACTCGGCCGCTTGCACTTCCGCACCAGCTACGGCCAGAATGTGCTCCAGCACTCGCTCGAGATGGCACACATCGCCGGAATGCTCGCCGAAGAGCTCGGCGCCGACGTCATGGTTGCCAAGGCCGGAGCGCTCCTTCACGACATCGGCAAGGCACTCGACCATGAAGTGGTCGGTACGCACGTCGATATCGGCCGCAGGATCTTGGAGAAGTTCGGTGCCGATCCTCGCATCATCAAGGCGATGCAGTCGCACCATGAGGAGTATCCGTATGAAACTATCGAGTCGATTATCGTCCAGACAGCTGACGCTATCTCCGGCGGCCGCCCAGGCGCTCGCCGTGATAGCGTCGAGAACTACTTGAAGCGCCTTGCTGATCTCGAGGCTATTGCCAACTCCTTTGACGGCGTTGAGAAATCATACGCTATTCAGGCCGGCCGCGATATCCGCGTCTTCGTCAATCCGGAGAAGATCAGCGACCTCGATGCTAAGCGCATCGCCCAGGAGATCGCCCGAAGAGTGGAGAAGGAGCTCAAGTACCCCGGTGAGATCAAGGTTAACGTGATACGCGAGACCCGCGTCATCGAGTACGCAAGGTAATCGACAGACGAAGTGCATAACGTTGTCGAAAAAAAAGCCTTATAGTATAATGGAGGCATTAGATTATTAGGTCGCGTAATTATAAAAAATATGAATAAGCAAGGATTAGTCGATGTAGTTCATGGCAAGCTTGGCGGTACTCGCACATCTGCCGAGGAGGTAGTTGACGCTATGCTCGATGCTATCGTTCACACTATGAAGAAGGGCGAGGAGGTATCTATCGCTGGTCTCGGCATCTTCTCCGTTAAGGCGAGGGCTGCCAGAACCGCTAGGAATCCTAAGACTGGCGAGTCAGTACATGTTCCAGCTATGAATGTTCCTAAGTTCCGCGCCGCTAAGGCCCTCAAGGAAGCCGTAAAATAAGCTTTTAAACTTAGTATAGAAAAAATCCCCTGTTCACAGGGGATTTTTTCTATGTGTTGTATAATTAAGTTGTGGATCTTAATCTCATAACCTTCTTCGGCGGCTTCGCTCTGGGCGGGCTGATCGCCTATATCTCCTTCAGATCGACCCTTAAAAGCCGCGGCAGTTATAACCTCACTATTGAGGCGATTATCCATGAGATGCGCACCCCCCTAGCTGGTATCAACTGGATCTTCAACTCCCTATCGGAACTTAAACTGGGCGATACTCTAAAGGAAGATGACTTGGCCTTTATAAAAGAGGGGGTTAAGAAAGTTAACACCGCTCTCCTCTTAGCCAATGACGCTATGGCAGCTCTTAACACTAGCGTAGACTATTCCTCTTATAAGTATGAGAAGAAGAATCTCAACGAGATTGTAGATAAAGTCATTGACGAGAATAATCTTGCCGCTAGAGAGAAGTCGATACATGTGACCTTCGAAACCGATAAGGAGCTGCCTCTCGTACCTGTCGATTCGATTAAATTCACTCTTGCTATACGCAATCTCGTCAGCAATGCTATAAAATACACTCCGGCTGGGGGTAGCGTCTCGATCGTGCTCCGGAAGAATGGCAATCAGGCCGAGATCGTTGTATCCGATACCGGCATAGGTATTCCGAAGGCCGACATGGGCAAGATCTTCAGTAAGTTCTTCCGTGCTAAGAATATTGGGGAAACGGCCGGGACTGGACTCGGACTCTTCATAGTTAAGAACATCGTGTCTGGACACGGTGGGAGGATAGATATACAATCAGAGGAGGGCAGGGGTACGAGAGTCACCATTTTTATACCAATCAAATAACTATATGAAAATTTTAATAGTTGAAGACGACAAATTCCTAAGAGAAACGCTGGCTAAGAAGTTCATTTCAGCTGGGATGGAGGTGCAGGCAGGCGTCGATGGCAAGAACGGTCTGGATATATTGAAAACTTTTACTCCAGACCTCGTCGTACTCGATCTCCTGCTCCCCGATGTCGACGGCTTCGGCGTGCTGACCGAGATGAAGAAGGAGGACAGGTTCAAGGCTACTCCCGTTATTATATTGAGTAATCTTGATAAGTCAGACGACATGGTCAAGGCTAAGGGTCTGGGTGCGACCGACTTCATGGTTAAGTCCAACTTCACTCTCAATGAGATAGTAGCGAAAGTGAAGGCGACACTAGGCGTTGCTTAGACAATAATCCTCTTAATCAAGGGATTTATTCTGGTTACCACCTCATAATTAATCGTGCCAGAAATATCGGCCAGCTCATCGGCCGGTATTTTTTGTTTATTTTGCTGACCTATTATCACTACCTCATCTCCCGTTTTTACCCCCTTAATCTTAGAAACATCGATCACAATCATATCCATCGACACTCGGCCGAGGACTTTGGCGCGTTCGCCACGGACGAGAACATTGCCGATGCTTGAGAAGCGCCGGTCGAAGCCGTGCCAGTAGCCGACGGGGCAGACGGCGATGGTTGAATCCGGAGCCACCTTCTCGGTATGGTCGTAGCCGATGCCTCCACCTTGCGGCAGCCTCTTCACCTCCCCTATTATCGTCTTCCAGGTTAGGACTGGCTTGAGTTCGATCTTATTTTCCATCGCCCGCATCGTCTCCTTAGACGGCCACATGCCGGTCAGGCCGATGCCAACTCTTACCATGTCATAATGCGCTTTCGCAAAGAGAAGCGTACCGCCGGTGGCCGCGGCGTGACGGATCGGTTTGAAACCAGCAGACTCGACGGCTTTGACGGCCTCTTCGAAAATCGCCATCTGTTTACTCGTCTCTTGGGGGAAGCTCGGATTCTTGGCAGCGAAGAAATGGGTATATATACCCTCGACTATTACTACGCTCTTCTTAAGCAGCTTGCAAACTTCCGGCAGTTCGCGGAGCGAGAAGCCTTGACGGTGCATGCCGGTGTCCATCTTCAAGTGGATCTTAACTGGCAGTTTTGACTTTATGAGTGCCCTGAGATTATCAAAACTAGAGATAGTTAGAGATATATTGTTTCTCTCTGCCTCCTCGAAACGTTCTGGCAAAGTATATCCGAGCACTAATATCGGCTTCTTGATGCCGTGTTCACGCAAGCTTAGCCCCTCGACTATTGAATCAACGCCGAACCAATCAATCCCGGATTTATCAGCTAAGCTCCCGAAGTCCCACAGCCCGTGGCCATAGGCGTTCGACTTAACTATCGACATCAGCCGCACACCCTCCCCTATCACCCCCCTGAATGTTTTAACATTATGCCGGACCGCCTTGGCATCAATCTCTATCCATGTTCTTAGTCCTCCGCTTTCCATAAAATAATATAATCCAAGAATAACATCGCACGTTACCGATTTGCAATGCGGGCGGAATAGGATAAGATGAAGGTAGTTATCAGCCTAACTTTATAAAAATGAGCGAATCTCTTAAAAAGTATCTGGGTTTATCTGGTATTTTGCTTATTTTAACACTCGCCTACACGGCTGTCTCGCTTGCTAACTCTTATTCAGCCTCTATACAACCCTCTTCCTACAGGAGCTTCGCTGTCACTGCTGAAGGCAAAGCCACATCCATACCCGATGTTGCTGAGTTTACCTATAGCATCACCACCGAAGGAGGCAAGAATATTACCGATCTAAGCAATGAGAATACCACTAAGGGCAATGATATTGCAGCCTTCCTGGACAAGATGTCTATCGCCAAAGCTGACATCAAGACTATTGCCTACAACATTACGCCTCGAAGCCAGTATTATAACTGTCCTGTTGACCCGTCTGGAGTTGTGAAGCCATGTCCGCCGTCAGAGATCGTCGGCTATACCATTAACCAGACTGTGCAAGTTAAGGTGCGCGATTTTACCAAGATCGGCGATATTCTCTCTGGCGTAACGACGAAGGGTGCAAATGGTGTTTCTGATCTCCAGTTTACGACTGATGACCCGACTAAAGTTCAGGATGATGCTCGTACTGATGCCATAAATAAGGCGATAGCTAAGGCTTACAGTATTGCGAAGGCCGGCGGTTTCGGTATCGGCCGCCTGCTCTCAATCGACGAGAATAGCTACAACCCTACTCCTTACTACTACTCCGGTGCAGCGATGATGAAGGATATGGCTGTGCCAGCTGCTGCACCGACTATCCAACCGGGGCCTCAAGAGACCACAATAAATGTAACTTTGCACTACGAGATAAGATAAGGGTATTATCTCTAGAGACTTAAACCGCCATTTAACATGGCGGTTTTTGTTTAGCCCTTTACTTTATATATAATATGTGTTAGTTTGTTGGCCAGGATCGGACATTGAGAGATAAAGACAGATAACCCCTCGACATTGTTCGGGGCAAGAGGAGGCATAAGATGCAGATCAACAGGCAGAGCTGGCATGCGAGGCTCTATGGTAAGACAGATAGGCCGACAAGTCTCTGTGGCTACTTCTGGACAGTGGTTGGGAAGATCTTAGGACAAGTTTTCGATTTCGTCGATAATTTCTGCAAGCTGATGGTGATCGTAGCCGGTGTCCTGGCGGCACTATACATGCTCTTTACAGTAATTGCCGATGATCCTATTCACTTTATCAAGGTTATCCTTGGAGCCGTCTTGGCAGTATGTGCGATAATTCTTTTCGGTCTCAGCCTGATTGCTAGCCTTATTTTCGCAGATACGGCCTTCGGAGCAGAGGATGCGAACGAGAGAATCGGGTCGAACACTCCCGCTGGGAAGATCAGAGCGTGGTTCGCTCCGACTCGCGCCCGGGCGGCTAGTTTCAAGCAGGTGGTCATTGCCTACGCTAAAGCAGTAAAGCAGAGAGTTTGCCCCTTCATCGAGTTCGTCGACTAGAGTATAGAAATAGCCCCGCTACGTGCGGGGCTTTGTTTATTTAAATTACTTCATTTTTCTCCGGCGAGCCTTGGTTTGGATCCGGTCGAGTCGAATCTTGATGGTCAGGAGGCGGGCCATCTGGCCGGGCGACATGTTATCACGTTCCCGAAGATAAAACATGATCAAATTGCGCCTCATTAGATGAGATCTGTAGAGAAGCATCTTACGGGCCTCCAACCAAACCTCTTTAGCCTGACGAAGGACACGGCGGAAGTCGATGTTTCGTATTACTCTGCCGCTCATGATCTGCACCTTCCTTTCAATCTTTTTATATTTTAGATAATAATATTTATTTTGTCAATACTTGGTAATATAAATAAAAAAGCCCCGACATCGCTGTCGGGGGAACCCCTTTAGAGGATGGGTTCAGTCCTGTATGGTATTAGAAGCGCTCGTAGCGCCGCTGGTCGCTCTGGTAGCGGTTCTTGTCGCCGTCGTAGCCGGAGGGTACGTCGCCGAGGCCGGCCTCGATCTTCTTCTGGAGCTTGGCGCGCTCTTTGGCGGCGACCATGCCGCGGGCGTCCAGGCTGGCGAGCTGCTCGCGCGGCGTGCGGCCGCAGGCCTCTTCGCTCCGGTCGACCGCGCGCTGGCTCTTCATCATCTGGTGCGTCTCGTGCTCCTCGAGGGCCTGGTCCTGGGCGTCGCGCGTGGTGTGGCGGGCCGAGAACTGGCCGAACTCGCGCGCGCGGCGCTTGCCCGTCTCCTTCGAGGCGTTCTTGCGGTCGCTGGCGCGCTTCGCGGCGGCCTGCTGGCGCCTGGCGTTCTTGTCGATCTTCTTCAAAGAACATCTCCCCTTTCACTTGCCTCGGTGTTACCTCGGCATCCAGGTTCGTCGGAGAATTCCAACGATATTAATAGTATAGCATATTAAGGTATTTTGTCAAGTCTCCACGCAAGCCAAGCAGTTGGCTTGCTCATCCCTTCATAGCTCACTTCGTTCGCTCTGTGCGGGATGGGAGAATCGAACTCCCAACCTCGGTTTGGAAAACCGATATTATACCATTTAACCAATCCCGCTGATTTAATATTATTTTTTTATAGAATTTTTAAAATTAGATGCAGAACGAGGAGAAAGTGAGCATTGCGAGGAAAATGTACAGATTAGTACATTGACGAACAAGCGGAACTTTCGACGAAGTTATGCGCTAATTTTACAAATTTCTATTCAAAGTCTTTGTCCTCTTCGCAAACAGTACACCCCGCTCCCTGGCAAATATCGCACTTCATCTCTCGGCCGCAGCATGAGCTGGGGAATTCAGACTCGTTTTGGCACCTTCTGCACTTATACATGATAAAGTTCCTAAGTTTTTTCAAATAAATGGCATTTATTATTTCATGGGCTGCGATAACTCAAATTTTCAGCCTACTTATTTTTTGATGAACGGATCAGGACAGGTAGTATCAAGGCTTGCTTATTCAAACGCAGGCCTTCCTACTCCATCTACGAGTACCGGGTATTATCCAACGGGACTTCCGAGCGTTACCATTAAGGAAAGTGGTACCTATACCGGGTATTGTTTTAAATATTCTATAACTTACGAAAATACAACCACGACCGAAACAACCACAAAAAATAATAAAA
>CAYUNB010000007.1:0-5684 GCA_964446095.1 uncultured Candidatus Saccharibacteria bacterium | reverse complement strand
ATTTCAAACTCGTTTTGACACCTTCAGAACTTTTAAATGATAAAGTTCCTTAGTTTTTTCTAATTTATGGCAATTATACATGGCCGGTATTTAGCGTCAATAATAAAAAGCCCCGATAATTATCGGGGTTATGAAAGGTTAGTCGCTTAGCTTGATGACGAAGGCGCCGATGTAGCCGATATAGGCACAGAGGCCGGAGATGAAGATGAACCAGACCCCCCAGAGCGGCTCCGGCAGGGAAAATAGCCCACCGACGAACATCGCTATACTTCGTAAGAGATACCCTGCCGCGGTCGCATACCAGGAGTATTGGGATCTATCGACGATCCAGTCAAGCCACTCCGACTCGAAGAATGAGCGTGCTCCGGCGGTAAGGAAGAAGAAGCTGGCTGCCGCCGAGATGAGTAGGTTGCCGACGTAGTCAAGATCGGGCAAGGCGCCGAAGATCGAGAGCATATTGATAAGATTGCCAAGGCTGCTTACCCCGAATACCAGATATAAGATACCAACTGCCGATTGCCTGTTCGTGTTCAAGAGTTACCTCCTCGGTTTTTAACGTTCTAGATACTATGGATCAGGCTATCACGAAAATGAGGTTTAAAAAAGCCCCGCAGAGTGCGGGGTCAGTGTTATTTCGGAGTTGCGAAGTAGATAGGGTTACTGTTGTGGTCAGTTCCGTCGGAGAAAGATAGGCTAAGCTTATAGCCATATACAGTATTGGGTGTTAGTCCATCTACGATAGACTTGATTACACCCAAGCGGCCAGAATCATTCATACATACTGTGTGCCAGTTTTCTGGACTATCCTTACCCAGTCCCCAGTGAAAACAGAGGCTCATAGGAATCCGGGTATCTGTTACAGGATATGTGGCAACATTTCCCACGAGGATTGCTGAATTAGTGGTTAAGTCAGCTGGCTGCAAGCTCGTGAGTGGATTGAAGTCCATTGGTGCCATCGGCGGGATAGGAACCGTGATAACCTGATCGGTCGGCGAGAGCGTAGTGAACTCCAGTGGATCGCTCTTCCAATCCTGCGGCTTTGCCGGGTTCTTGACCTCCAAGTAGAGCCGATAACGATAGTTGGTCGTCGGTGAAAGGCTCTGCCCAGTCGAGATGTGCACCAGGCCCAGCTGGTATGAGGGCTTAATCTCGACTTTGTTCCAATCCCCTGTCAGAGGTGTGCTAGAGAGCTGCCACTCGAAGCCGAGCTCGGTCGGAAAGGCGAAGAGGTCGTTGTAAACGCCAACGTCACCCACCATGACAGCCGATTCGGAAGTGATGTTCATCGGCTGGAAGGCTCGTAGCGGATTGACCGGTAGGAAGTTCGACGGAGGCGGTTTGAAGGTTGGGAAGGGCGGTGGAATCGGCCCTGGGCTATAGATAACACCAGGGCTGGTTAGCGGGCCGTTCGATGTACTGTAGAGACTGTCAGGGCTGCCTCCCCCACTGCAGCCGTTGATCAACACAAACAGCAAGGAGGCAGTCAGTACAAGCAGGAGCATCGATATATTCTTCATCAATTTCTCCTTGTAATGTCGAAGTACTGTTAATATTCCGGCATTAATTTATAATATATTACCGATTAAGTCAAATAAAAACTCCCTGCATTCTCTGCGGGGAGTCGGCGGTTAGCGAGCCGGAGTGGTGAAGCTGACGATATTGCTCCACCAGAACTTCGGCGTGTTATCGAAGAGGCTGTTGTCGGCCTTGCGTCGGATGTCAGAGATGATGAGCAGTACTCGACAGTAGTATTGAGTATTAGACTCAAGCTGTCCATCTATATGGGCGGAAATAGGGCCAAGCTGGTGAGACTTGATCGGCAGGTTGTGCCAGCTGACGAGTTCCAGGCTCTCACCCTTGCCGCAGAGGAATTCAAGCTCCGGGTCAGAATGAAGGAAGATATCTTGGGAAGGCGACCAGAGGATGTCGAGATAAGGGTATGTGTAGACGATGCCGTGGAGCGTAGCTGAGTCGTAAGTGATGCCGGAAGGATTTAGGATAACGACCGGGTTAGTTACCGGTTGCTCCCCTTCTCCTGGTATAGCATATTCATAGGCACAGCCGGTCATGAGGGCAGTTAGCAAGATTACTGTCATCGCAATAAATTTCACAATACCCTCCCCTGTTTGTATAAAACCCCTCCAGCGGTCAGCCGGAGGGGTGTCAATTAGTGCGTCGGCGTGGTGAAGTCCATTACCTGTGAGTACCAGGTGAAGGGCGTATTACCGAAGACACTGTTGTCGGAGCGGACGCGAATCTCTCCGACTGCGAGGACGATACGGTAGGAGTAGCTGGCGCCAGGCGAGAGACGGCCAGTGAGATTGGTGTGAACGCTGCCGAGTTGGAACGGCGCAATGAATTCAGTTGTCCAATTCACGTTGTGGTCTGGCACATACGGTCCCCACTGGAAGCCGAGCACCATACCCGAATGCTTGTACGTGGGATTTGTGTCGGAGGGTGACCAGACGATCGACATGTACGGGTCGTAACTGCCGATCGTAGCATTGAGCTGAGCCGAGTCGAGAGTAACGTTCGTCGGCGCCAGAATCGTCAGTGGATTGGCCGGTACTGGCGTCGGAGTCACAGTTGGCGTAGGCGTCGGGGTGTAGGTCGGGTTGGTCGTTGGAGTCGGCGTTGGGTTGTAGGTGGGATACGGCGTGGGGGTCGGTATGTAGGTCGGCACTGGCGTCGGCTGGGTCGGGGTAGGCGTTGGCGTGGGGCTCGTGTAGACATTCGTCGTACTGCTGCTCCCGCTGCCGCTGCCTTCGTCGCACCCGGTTGTCAGGGCCATGACGAGAACCAGTCCGATCAGAGCGAAAAGCCTCGTGTTCATCAGCGCTTAGCCTCCTTTGGTGTCGAAGAGCTCGGGGTTAATTCTGACGATAGTTTATAACATTATGAGCTTGACGTCAAGTCTTCGCGACTGTTCTTATGGCTGATAGGCCACCGGCTAGAAGTGCAGCTAAAATTACGAGCGCGTAGTATATAGAGAATTGAATTATTGATAATGGCAGATCTCCACTTAACTCAACTATCAATACTGCCAGCCAGGAGACTATAAATACTGGGCCGAAGAGGAACGGCAGAAGTTTTAGGTATTTATCGGCAATATGGTTTTCGGCGCCTTCGTCAGAATAGATCTCAATAAGTTTGGATGAGACAAAAAGGTCATATATCAGGCCACCAATAACTAATATAGCTAAAATCATTATCTTAATAACAAACTTCGGTGACATCTCCAGATCTGAAGATGTGGCGGAATAGAGTGCATAGTTGGAGACGACCATTATTCCGAGGGCTAGCCAGGTCAGCTGTCTTACTATATGCAGCACATCCGACTCTTGTTTTGAAATTCTTCTATCTTTTACAAATTTTAAAAAGAGGATTTCAAGAATTAAATTGAAGCCGAAGCCGATAGATATCGCTAAAGCGTATATAAGGACTAAAATATCGACATATTGAGTAGTTAAGTAGTTTAGAGCCGATACCACCGATCCAGTCTGTAGAGATAGGATAAAAATAGCTGTCGAAATGGCAGCTGACATCAGGCACCAGCTGCACCACTCCTTCAATTTGAAAGATTGGATGGCAAGCAGATACAGAGAGAATAAGAAACCGAAGCCGGAAATTAGAAACATTACTGAAGTGGTGCCTGGTGTTTTCATCGCTGGAGCAGTTAGAAAGGAGCTGTAGCTTATTATGGTAAGCGCATAGTAGATTATGCCTAAAATTTCCAATGGTATGCCGAGGAAATTAGCATATTTGCTGTAGAGAACCTGCTCACATTTCATGTTGAGCGGGCAGACTAGAGGCTTTTGCGTAGCTTTTTTGAGTCTGATATTAACGGCTACGGCTAAGCCAGCTAAGCCAAGAACGATGTTAGCGAGATAGATGAGATTATCCATTCTCATCTATTTTAACATCTATTTAACTCGATGTCTCTTCCGGATCTCCCCTATCGCCTGCTCCTCTACAGCTTCTTTAGATTCCTTACCGCTTTCACCGAGAGTCTTGAGTTGTTTCTCATCAAGTTTCAGAAGTTCTAATGTTCTCTTCTCAAGATAATCTTCTGTATTAAGTTCTGGATTATCTAGAACTTCCTCTAATAGAGCGTGCAGAACATAACCGATCTTCGGTCCTGGATTTATTTTAGAGATCTCTATGATTCTATTACCGTTGATCTTCAGCATTGTTACGGAGGTCGGTGCCCTGGTAGCCTCTTCTATCATTGCCTCGTATTTTCTTAGTCGGTATGGCGTCTCCTTTGGACGACCCATGCCTATTCTATCGCAGGCCCTCACCTTCATGAGATCCCAGACATTATCGGATCCTACGTTCCTAACTATGCGTCGGACAGCTGAAAGAGTGATTGTGTCGATGTCGGAGAAGAACATATGGTATCTGACAAGTTTCGAGACTTTATCGATAAAATCCTTAGGATATCTAAGTTTGTTCAAGAGCTTGTCTGCCATTCTTCCACCAACTACATCATGGCCGTAGAAGGTGTAGTCATTTTTCTCTTTACTCCATAATCTTGTTCTTGGCTTGCCAACGTCATGAAGCAGGGCGGCCACCCTTACATCTAAGGGCCATTCCCTATCAGCGGCATGGTTTAGCGCCCGTAGGTTGTGTTCCCACACTTCATATATATGGTCGCCATTCTGCTTGATACCAATCCCCTCCTCAAGTTCAGGCAGTATGTATTTCAATAAACCGTAGCGATTGAGCATCACTATGCCTGCCATCGGGTTAGGTGACAAGATAATTTTAGAGAATTCATCGCGTATACGCTCCATCGAGATCCTCGAAATAAGCTCCCCATGGTTTACGATAGCGTCACCTGTCTCCTTGTTGATAACAAAGCCGAGTTCAGTGGAAAATCGGACGGCTCGCATCATTCTCAGGGCATCCTCATTGAATCGGTCACTCGCTTCCCCTACCGTCCTTATAATTTTGTCTTTTATATCAATTTGTCCTTGATAAGGGTCGATTACCTGTCCTTTATCTATGTCGTAAGCGATGGCGTTTATGGTAAAATCACGTCTTTTAAGATCATCCTCTATGTTTTTTGCAAATTTAACACTATCGGGATGGCGGTGGTCAGTATATTTACCTTCAATCCTAAATGGAGTTACTTCTATAACCTTAAGTGTTTCATGAGTAACATCCTCCTTCACGACACCAACCGTACCATAGTCATTTTCGTAGAAAGTTTTCACGAATAACTCCTGGATCTCTTCTGGGTTGGCGTTTGTGGTTACATCCCAGTCTTTAGGGTTGCGTCCCAAAATAAGGTCTCTGACACAGCCACCGACGATGTAAGCCTCAAAACCAGCCTTATTTAAGGTTTCGGTTACATGTGAAACTTCAATTGGGATGCTGTTTTTGTTAATCATGAAACAGTCTTGGTGGGCACGGGGAGAGTCGAACTCCCATGTCTTTCGACATACGCTTCTGAGACGTACGCGGCTACCAATTACGCCACGTGCCCAAATGATAGTTGTTAATTTCTTATGGGACTCTCACCCTACGGGTGCGGGTACTTTTCGATTTCGCGAAGCGAAATAAGGAAAAGTCTTTCGAGTCCCTATGCACATGAAGCAGTTCATGTGCTCCGGGTGTACAAACTCACTATGCTCGTTTGTGCACCCGGAGGGACTCGAACCCCCAATAACAGGTTCGAA
>CAYUNB010000006.1:3906-23177 GCA_964446095.1 uncultured Candidatus Saccharibacteria bacterium | reverse complement strand
ACCCTGTGAACCGCCGGAAGGAAGCACAGCCCTCTGAACGAACTGTACAAGGCCCCAGACTGAGCTCATAACGAAGAGAACGATGATACCGTAGACAATCGTACTGCGGGCCTCTTCCCTCTTCTTGGCATCAGCACCGGTTGATACGTACTGGAAGACTCCGTACAAGAAGTAAGCCAAAGCGAGAGCGAACAGCAAGCCTGGCACAGCGGTACCGGCTACATAGCGAGCGCTATCGATAAGGTCGCAAACATTCTGAAGGCTGGAACCGCAATCAGAAGCAGCTGAAGCAATTGCCGGTATCAAAACCGAAGTCGCAACCGCAGATGAGATCAGTTTAGTTTTATTAGACATAAAATATTAAATAATAATGGTTGATAATTAATTAATGACGCTATTTACCGTACCGGACACCAGCGATAGTATTACTCTAGCACCGAGCACAAGAAAAGCTCCTACGACTGTCCACATAAACATGCTCTTAGCCGCATCGAGTCTCTTAGGATCGCCTCTAGAGGTAACGAAGGTGAAGCCGGCATAGATAAAAAAGAAGACTACGATAGGCGTACCAAGAAGCAGAATAACCTCCAGAACCTTATTAATAAGGTCCGTGAAGCTCTGCGCCTGGATAGGATTGCAAAGCTCGCCTGGATTACAACCGCTTGCCGCCACAGAAATTAAAGGAACAGCTAATACAGATGATATTATAATATTAATCAGGATTTTAGAAAATACGCTTTCCGGAAGTCTGTGGATAAATTTATTTTTCATAACTTAATAATTTAACCAGTTATAGGCGGTATCCCGCCGCCAGTTAGAACAGTGAAGATAGTCTGGATTATAGCGTAGGCGGCAATGGCGATGAAGATGCCCCAGAGAACGTCTATCAAGACGCCATGCGCCTTCTCCAGCTTACCAGGATTGCCCACGGCAGTAATGTACTGAATACCAACGAAGGCGATGGCCAGGGTAGCTAGCGGAATAAGGATATCCACGAGCAAGAAATGCATAACGTTATTATAGAGATCGGCAAAATTACTAAACGTACAAGGATTTTGAATGCTGCCATCCTCATTCTTAACTGTTCCGCAGGGCACTAAGCCGCTACTACCAGGAGTTGGTGAGGGTGCTGAGGAACCGCCACCGCCTCCGCTCGTCGGAGAACCTTGGAAGGCCGGCAAGCCAGGGATATCAGGACCAGCGCCAGGGCTCGAACCTTCACCAGCAGTAGCCCCTTCTCCACCAGATGTGCCTTGACCCGCTGATGCTCCAGTTCCAGCTGTCGCACCGGATGAACCCCCAGGAGAACCCTGGCCAGCGAAAGATCCGAAACCTGGAGTTGCTCCAGGCGAGCCGCCTGGTGAACCTGGGCCAGCCGTAGCGCCAGCCGAGCCGCCGGAAGTGCCTGCACCCGGTGAAGATCCGCTGCCGGCTGTAGCGCCAGCTCCACCAGTAGCACCAGTGGAACCTCCTGGTGACCCAGAAGCAGCTGTTGAGCCTGTTCCGCCTGTTGCACCAGATGAGCTGGTCGATGGGGTTGTGAAGCCGATTACAGAACCTCTAGATTCGGTCGTCCCTCCGGCACCGGAGTCTCTAACCACGGCTCGATAGAAATAGGAACTATTAGCAGAGAGTCCGCCAAGAGGGCAGCTGAAGAAGCCGTTCGCTGGGATAGGCTGGTCGAGGCATGCAACCTGATCTAGGAAACTGCTATTCGTCCCCCATTCGAAGAAGTAGGTTGAATTAGAGAAACCGCTCGCCGGCGAGGCAGAACCCTCCAGGAGAGCAGAGCTTGGGCCGACAGACTGGGCGGGTGAAGTGACTGCGGTATGAGAAGTAGCAGCGAAGGCCACTGAGCCGCTTAAGAAAAGTATGGATATAATCGATAAAAAATATTTCATACTATTGTTGAGGGGCGGGTATTAAATTACCCAGCTTCTGGCCGGCTGTGCGGGTAGCCTGATTCTCATTAACAGCACCAGAGAGTACAGACTCAGTCATATCCTTAAACACCTGATCGCTATCGGCAGGCGACGGATCGAGCCAAGACTTGCTGATGATAGCCGAGGCGTACAGAACCGACTGGACAGGATCAGCAGAACCTGCAGCTAGAAGATCGCGCCTGGCGGGAGGCAGAGAGATAGCAGTTGAAATAGACTTGGCGAAGTCTGCAGCTGACATATCGATGGCTATCTGTTTGGCGGTATTGGCGTCTTTCGTACCCTTGGTCACTGCCACGCCATAGATGTCGGCGAAGGTCACCCTCTTGGCACTGCTCGAAGGCTGAGGAAGAAGCGCGATGTCGAAGCTAAGATGCGGGTTGCTCTTCTGTATCTCTTGATAGTCGCTTCCGGGACCAAAGTAGACTCCGAGGATGCCTCCATAGAAAGCTGCCTTAGAGCTCGGCATGGCGACATTCCAGGAGTAGGCTTTCTTGGCTGGGTTAGAGAAGTCTAAGTAGAAGCGGAGCGCCGTACCGCTCTGTGTATCAGGCTGGCCAGTGTCAGAATTATAGCTGCCGAGAAGAACCTTGTAAGGAGTGCCTGAGCGTTCACCTTGCTTTAAGAATCTCACGATGTCATTGCCCGACTGCATGAAGAGCGCGGCGAGGATATCCTTGGCGTGATCGATATTATTGTATGTGCCGAGAGCAACTGCGCCCTGGGAGATGTTGCTGGCGCGATCGGCAATAGTCAGCCTTGATGCCAAACTCTCAAACTCGTTCCAGCTTGTCGGGTATGTAGCCACGCCGCCGGTCGAGAATATATCTTTATTCCAGTACATCACGAGCGGATCGATATAAAGCGGCATAGCAACGATGCCATTCTGTGACATGAAAAGCGAAGAGATATCGGCAAAGTCGTCGTTGAAATTCCTGATCGGATATGAATCATAAGAGATGAGCTGCACCTTATCCATATTCTGGACGACCAAGCTCTCTGGCAATATCACGAGATCGGGACCGTCGCCCGAAGCCAGTGCCGAGACGAGATCGCTCTCGAAGGTCGCCTCCTTCTTCTCCACATACTGAACTTCGAAAAACTTTGAATTAATTTTATTGAAAGCATCAATGGTTTTATATACCTCTTCGTTTGGCAAGGTGCCCCAGATCTTAAATGTACCGGCGAAGGCGATATTGCCTCCCCCGCCTGAGGTGGCACTAAAGATCACCACTGCTGCAATCGCCAATAGAGCGAAGATAGCAAGAACGAATGATTGGAAAAGATTCATATCCTAAAGTTTCTTAAATAAAAGTCCCCAGTGATGCTCGCCGGCGTTGAACTTACTGATTAGTCCGAATCCCTTGCCGCTAAAGAGCGCTTCGGCCTCGCTCGCCTTGAAGACTTGGCTCGGGTGCGGACCGAGACCGCCATAAGAGTCGGCCCAGTCGATAACAAGCGCTTCGCCTCCCGGTTTTAGGACTCGGAGCACTTCTGCGGCCAGATTAGCCCGATTTTCAGACTGGAAGAGAACGTTCGAGACTACTGCTGCATCGAGCATAGAGTCCCGCAAGTGCGTACCGCCAACCTGATCGATATCAGCCCAGACAAGCTCGAGATTGCCGACGTGTTCTTCTTTAGCCTTATTGGCGAGCTTAGCGAGCAGATCCTTCTGCACATCGATGGCGTAGACTCGACCGGTATCGCCTACTCGCTTAGCGAGAGCTAGGGCATAGAAGCCGCTGCCAGTGCCGAAGTCAGCCACCTGCCAGCCCTCCCAGCCCTCTTTGATATTCAAATTTTTTATATTTTCAACAGGATCGGCGAATGCCATCGCTTAATTATATAATGAGGAGTTTAAAGTGCAAAGGATAAATTAAATCCCGCGAGCTGCGGGATTTAATGTAAACTATAAGCATGTGAGTGACGCGATGGAGTCACCTTCGCGGAGCTTCATGATACGGACGCCTTGGGTCTGGCGGCCGAGGACCGGTACCTCCTTGATGTCGACTCGGATGACTTGGCTCTGCTTAGAAATTGAGATAAGCTCGGTCTCCCGCTCTGTAATGGCCTTGCTTACGATAAGCGAGCCGGTCTTCTTGGTAACCTGCGCCGTCTTTATGCCCGAACCTCCCCTCTTCTGGATCTTATAGTCCTTCAAAGCACTCCGCTTACCGTATCCATGTTCGCTCATGGAGAGAAGTGTTACGTCCTTATCATCCTTCCTTACCACATCAGCGCCGATAATGATATCACCCTTCTTAAGCTTCATCGCTCTGACACCGCCGGCAGTTCTGCCCATCTCACGGATATCAGACTCCTTGAAGCGGATCGACTGGCCTTGATTGGTTGCAAGTATCACACTGTCGCCGGACTCAACGAATCTAGCGGCCATTAAGTTATCTCCCGGTGCGAGCTTGATAGCGATAAGACCGCTCCTCCTGACGTCCTTGAAGCTGTCAGCCGAAACCTTCTTCGACACGCCCATCTTAGTCACCATAAGGAGCGAGAGTTTAGCGGCATCCTTGAGGGCCTTCGGCATAGCGAGAACAGATGTCACCTTCTCACCGTCGGTGAGAGAGAGGAAGTTCATGATCGACTTGCCACGAGTAGCGCGCCTGCCTTCAGGAATCTCATACATTTTGATCTGATAAGCCTTGCCCCGATCGGTGAAGAAGAGAAGGTCGCTATGCGTGTTGGCTGTCAGGAAGATAGTAATGAAGTCTTCTTCCTTAGTATTCAGGTCCATTACGCCGACACCGCCGCGCTTCTGTGCGCGATACTCCGAAGGATCAGTGCGCTTCACATAGCCACCGGCAGTCAGCACGAGCACCGACTCCTGGTCAGGGATCAGATCCTCTTCATTTATATCCTTCACCCCGCCCTTCACGACGCGAGTGCGACGTTCATCACCATACTTCTCCTTTATAACGCCGAACTCGTCCTTGATCACCTTCAAGATTTTAGCCGGGCTTGCCAAGAGAGCTCGAAGCTCCTTGATAAGCTCCTGCACGGCGTTAAGCTCATCTTCAATCTTCTTCCTCTCTAGGCCTGCGAGCCTTGCGAGCTTCATCTCCAAGATAGCTGTAGCCTGGATCACAGAGAATTTGAAGGCAGCGATAAGATTCTTAGATGCCTCCGGAGTATCCTTAGACTTCTTGATGATCTTGATGATCTCATCGATGTGATCGAGCGCCTTCTTCAAGCCGAGCAGGATATGCTCTCGCTCGAGCGCCTTAGTAAGGTCATACTGCGTGCGGCGCTTCACCACTACTTGGCGATGAGACAAGAACTCTTCCAGAATGCTCTTTAACGAAAGTACTTTCGGTATGCCGTCGACAAGCGCCAGCATGTTGTAGTTGAAGGTCTGCTCGAGATCAGTGTATTTATACAGCGCGTTCAAGACCTTTTGCGGGTATGCGCCAGACTTGATATCGATCACCACTCGTACGTCCTTAGTCGACTCATCGCGGATATCTTTAATGCCTTCGATCTTCTTCTCGCGCACCAGCTCGGCCATCTTAATGATCATCTCGGCCTTATTGACCTGGTAAGGGATGGAGGTGATCACAATCTGATAGTTGTCGCTCTTAGTCTCGACGATCTCCGCCTCGCCGCGGACAACTACGCCGCCTCGGCCAGTAGCATAGGCGTGGCTGATATCCTTGTCGTTATAGACGATGCCGCCTGTCGGGAAGTCGGGACCCTTGATGAATTTATGCAGATCGTCATTGGTGGCATCTTTATTATCCGCCAAGTGAAGCAGTGCATCCATCACCTCGGTTAAGTTATGCGGCGGGACCTTGGTGGCCATACCGACAGCAATACCAAGAGTGCCGTTCAAAAGCAGATTTGGAATAACTGTCGGGAAGACAGATGGCTCCTTCCTCGTGTTGTCGTAGTTGGGAACGAAATCCACCGTCTCCTTCTCGATATCGCGAAGCATCTCGGAGGAGATCCTGGCCATCTTGGCCTCGGTATACCTGTAAGCAGCAGCGCTGTCGCCGTCATTGGAACCGAAGTTGCCTTGGCCGAAAACGAGCGGGTAGCGAGTCGAGAAGTCTTGTGCCAACTTAACCATCGCGTCATAGACGGAAGAGTCGCCGTGAGGGTGGTAATGGCCAAGCACATCGCCGACGATCGTCGCAGACTTCCTGAACTTAGCGCTATAAGTGAGTCCCGAGCCATGCATTGAGTAGAGAATTCGTCTATGTACCGGTTTCAAGCCGTCACGTACGTCAGGTAGAGCGCGAGAGACGATAACGGACATAGCATAGTCGAGGTAAGACTTCCGCATCTCTGGCACGATGTCGATCGGCACGATAGACTTAGCCGCAAGAGCCTGCTCCTCCGGAGTCAGCGGCCTGTTCTTATCGTTATCGCTTTTTGAATTCTTACTGGCCATTGGTTTGTGATTGATCTAAATTCTGATTCCCATCTGAAGAACCGAGCTTATCGTTAATATTCTTAAGCTCGGTAGCAGTGGAGGACCAGACACGGGAGATATTGTCGCCGAGGACTGTAAATAGAGATGGCGCCTTAACTACAGCTGCAACGTCGTTATTGCCGCTGTTCAGAGATATCAGATTGTTAGAGATATTCCAGACGCCGAAAATAGCAATGAATCCGCCTACTGCCGCAGTGCTGTAGCGGAGCAAACGCCGCCGCTCTTCGACCGGCTTCTGTCTCATCTTATCCATGAAGTTATGGAGCTTCTGCATACTATATTATTGGGGATAATATTATAACCTCGCCTTCCTTGCCTTCGAGATCCTTAGACTTGATCGTCAGTTTATCAACCGGCTCAACATCTTCTGCTCCAGATTCCTTAAGGAAGGCGGCCAAGGCTGACTTATTAATACCGCTCTCATCATGCTGCATAGGTATGACTAGCTTTGGCTCGAGGAGGTTGACGAGCTTGCTGGCATCGGATGAATTCAGCATATCGCCGCCGGTAATAGGCAAGAAAAGAATATCTATCATACCTAGCTCCTCTTTAACCTCCGGCTTGATGTCGAGGGTATTCAGAGCGCCGACATGGCAGATATTGATGTCGTCGAAGACAACAGAGTAGATTGTGTTGATCTTTTTATTCTTGCCGAGCGATTCTTCCATACCGAAACCTTTTACATAAGTACCACCTGTCTCATACTCGCCGGGACCGTCGATAACGAAAAGCTCGCGGCTCCCGCCCGAGACATTAGAAACGCCGTTCCAATTCTTGTCGTTCAAGCTGATGATAGCGATATCGGAAGAGAAGCGGGTCGACTTGATGTCTGACTCCTTAGATAGCGGATTAAAGGCGATAATAGTATCGCCTTGCTGAACCTTAAAACAGCCTATCCCGTGATATGAGATAACCATGCCGCTATTATAGCAAAAATTAAGGAAAAGAAAAAGGCCCCTAGGGGGCCAGAAGGCAAAACTATCTGAGAAGGGTTACTTAGCCTTAACTAGATTTTCCAGTGCAGGGCTTCGGCCATTTGATCGGCTCGATCTTCCAGTGGCAATCCTTGCGCTGACAATAAAATCCATCAGCCATGCCAGCGTTTACGTTCATCCTTTTCGAGTCATGAAAGCCAAGTAGGCAGAATAATCGGCGAAAAAGTTTCTTCATCATGGCTGACTACCTGCTGAAGGTTAGAGACCAGCCATCAGCTTGAAGCTGAACTGGCTGATTGAAGACTGGTGAACTCAAAAACACATGCTTGATAGCTTTCAGAGCTACTTCGGCCTGTTCAGGGGTCAAGCCAGATCTTTCCTGAAGCTCACCTCTAAAAAATGGCTGAGAGAGACTGTGATCAATTAGCTTCTCGTCTAATGTAACTATGCCATATGGCCTGCCTGCATCGATTAAATCTCTGATTACAGCGACAACATAGACGCTTGCATGTGGGCTACAAAGGATTGTGATTTCGGAGGCTTCAAGGCCCTCAAATTCAACTCCCAGTTTAAGGTTTGAAGCCATGTAGCTAGCAACCTCTTCCGTAAGTTGCGATATAGCACGTTGAGTATCAGACATCCAATACCTTCCCTTCTAAATTAATCAATGAGCCAAAACCCACCTTAAAATAAAACATTATAAATATTTTGTAAATAGCTAACTACTTCGTCTTATACTCATACACCCCATCCCAACTCTCCGGCGGATGCTCCATGAAGTAGACCGCGCGCTCGTGGAGGAGCTTCGCCGGACCGTCGTCATGCTTCTTCAATATCGCTTCGGTAATCTGCTTCGTCTTCTCCCAGTCGCCATTGTAATAATATTTGCGAGCGTTATCGAAATCGAGCAGAAGTTCCTTGACCTCTTCCTGCTTCTCCCGCTCAACCACTTCGAAGATCGTGACCGGCAGCTTCTTCCCCTTCACTCTCACCCTATCGAGCTCACGCACCAATATATTTTCAGACTCTATGAATTCAGCCTTCAAGTGGTCGAGAGTATGCTGGCTTATGATGATATGCACGCCATACGTCTTGGTCTGTCCTTCAAGACGTGAAGCCAGGTTAACAGTGTCACCCATCACCGTGTAGTCGAACTGCTGCTCTGAGCCCATGTTGCCGGCGATCACCTTGCCGGAATTTAAGCCGATGCCGATATCGATGACCGGCTCGCCAGCCGCTTGGCTCTCGGCATTAAACTTCTTCAGTGCGGTAACCATCTCGAGCGCTGTAAGCACCGCATCGGCAGCGTGATCTTGATTGTTGAGCGGCGCCCCCCAGAAGGCCATGACGGCGTCGCCGATATACTTGTCCACCACTCCCCTGCGGCGGAGAGCGATGTCCGTCATGACGGTCAGATATTTATTAAGGAAATGCACCAGCTGTCCTGGAGTCAAACCTTCAGAGAGTGTAGTGAAGCCGCGCACATCGGAGAAAAAGACCGTCGCCTCCTTCTCATCTCCGCCGAGCTTAACCTTCGACGGATCGCGGAGCATCTCCTCCAGGATGTCGCGAGAGACATATTTAGAGAAGATCTTCCGGAAGTTCTCCTTCTCGCGTTCAACAGTCAGGTATCGAGCGGCAAAAGAGATAAGCGTGCCGGCAGTCCAAGCCAGGTTGATATGAATAATATTGGCCACCTCGCCCTGATTGAAGAGATAGATAACAGCCAGGTTGTATATAGCGCCAATGACAAGATTGACTCCAAGCGCTTGCCACGGACCGCTGCTTAAGATAAAGATGATGGCCGGCAAGATGGCAGCGAGCAGTATCCAAAGCTCTACCGTTAAAGCAGAGATCGGCGCCAGTCTGTAACCCTTGATGCTCATGTTCGCCACCTCAGCCTGAATCTCTACTCCGCTCATGGCAGTACCAGCCGAGAAGGGCGTTGGCTCTGAGTCATGCAAGTCGGCGGCTGTAGAGCCGATCAATATAAGCTTATCTTTAAGAGGCAAGTTCGCCTGGCCTTGGTAAAGCTGCCAGAAGGGCACCGTCGGGAAGCTGCCCGGCGGCCCGGCGAAGACTACCGGCACGATGCCATCGGGCGAGTAGGAGGTCCGCTGACTCAAGAGTCCTTCTTCAGCTGTCTTTAAGCCGAGCGCTTTAACGATAACGGGAGTATCACCGATCTCCACCCAAAGCGGCACGCGGCGAGCCACACCGTCGCGGTCAAGAATTAAATTCACATGCGCGGGAGCCGTTTGAGATACATCGGTCAGGACCTTCAAGTCCTTAACCTCGCCCGGATTCTGGCTCACGTATGCGTGAGCCCCCTCAATCTGCAGATCGGTGAACTCAAGCGGCATGACGAGCGGATAGTTAAGCTTGCCAATAGCGAAGGCTAGTGACTGGTCGTCGGCGGAACCAAGACGAGAAGGCTCGGAGAAGATGACATCGAGGCCGACTGCCTTGGGCTGGTAAGCTTGTAAGTTAGATAGAGCTTTAGCGAACACCTCTCGCGGCCACGGCCACTGGCCGATCTTGGCAATAGAGTCGTTGTCGATTGCTACTATCACAATATTGCTGTCGATGTCCTTACGGCTGAAGAGCAGATCTTCGAAGAAGTGCTCAGTCCCGGAGAAGAAACCATATCTGAAGGAAGCGACGAGTAAAACGCCGGCAAAAATATTGAGGAGAGTCAGATAGAGAGCTTTAGGTTTCATCTTAAAAGATTATCCGCGCTGATCGACTGTATCGTCGAGTTTCAATTCGACCTTAAAGATCGGAGATTGAGCCGGGAGCTCCTTACCTCCGCCTCTCCATACAGCGATCACAACACCCGAGCCTTCGCCGGTCTCCGAGATCTCCCGCGCCAGCTTGCCGGTGAAGATACCTCTTGTGTTAATACTACCTATAGGTCCTAGAACTTTCCAATCAACCTGACTCGTCACATCCTCCTTATGCCCATCGGAATAAGAAAGGGTTGCCTTAAAGGCTACCGGCGTCTCCTCCTTAAGCCCATCGAGCGAACTGCCGGGCTGAATCGCGAGTGAGACCGGTGTAGCATCAGAACTCCTTATTGTCGCCTGGGCAGCCGGCAGATCAACCTTATTGACCGGCTTGGCTGTCACTGGCTCGGTCTTAACATTCAACTCTATCTTAGGGCTCGAGACAGGCTTGTCCGTTTCAGCTGGCTTAACATTTTGATTCTCAGCCTTAATTCCTGCCTTCTCTACTTTTAGCTCAGTATGAAACTCTTCGACAGACTGCTTCAAGAGCTCTTGGCGCATCTTCATCCCCTCCATACCATGGCTCTTGAGATCTTGAATTTGAGTTTCAACCTTAACGTCTTCGGTCTGGTTAGCCTGCATCCAGCTGCCTTCATCCTTCGTCATGACAGCCGCAGAAACATCTACAGCGGCCATCGTCTTTTTATTTGACTGAATATCAGCGACATCATTATTAGAGAGTTCGATCATCTTGCCCTCATCGAGCACGGCTGGCGCCTTCCCGACCCTCTCACCCGTCTTCGGATCGAGAGCCTGCACCTCCACCTTATGCTGCGAACCGAAGAGACGGGAGTGATTGCCGTCGGTATCTACGCCGAAAGCCGTACCGCGGACGGTAGCAACGGCGTTTGAAGTCTTAACCTCCCAGGTTGAAGCCGGAGTAGCGAGCTCGACGACCTTGGACCAGACTCGTCCGACAGCAAGACTGACCTTAACCAAGAGCGTGCCATCAGTCTGGCTATAGCTGCCATCATTTAAAGTCATAGTCGTGCCGGAATCGAGGCGCAAGACCGAACCGTCGAGGAAGTGGATCTTAGCCTCCCCGCCCGAACTTACGGAAAGCGTGATCGGATAGTCTAAGCTATCGCCGTCGGCCAGCGTACGGAGTTTATTGCCATCCGTATCAAGTACCGAGACATCCGGCTTGGAGACAGTGATCCAGGGCTTAGTTGGCAAGCCAGCTAACGGGGTGGTCGAAGCAGGGCTCGAAACCACTGAAGAAGCACTCGGCCGCAGAGCCAAAAAGAGCAGCGGCAGTAATAAAATTGCCAAAAGAATAATTTTTTTCATCCATACAATATACTGCAAAGAAGCGAAAGATGCCAAGTAGTTGCTTAATGAAACCAGCTGTGCCAGAATCGCCGGAGAGTTTGAACCTTGGCAAGGAGGATGAGATGGAAGAGTCGGATCTGAAGATCGCCCGCTTTCTTTTCGAGATCGGCACCCTGCGCAAGCTGCCGCGCATGCACCGCCAAGCCTTCATGACGAACGACGACAGCGATAATATCGCTTCGCACTCCTTCCGCGTGGCCTTCATTGCCCTCATGATCGCCAAGGGCGAGGGGCTAGACCCCCATAAGACGGTGATGATGGCACTCTCTCACGATCTAGCCGAAGCCCGGAGCGGCGACCACAATTGGATCCACAAGCGCTATGTGAAGATTGATGAGGAACAGATCATGAACGAACAGCTTGGGACTCTTCCCTATCCCGACCTCTTCGACCTCACCAAGGAGTACCGCGAGCGGAAGACTCCTGAGGCTATCGCCGCCAAGGATGCCGATCTTATCGACCAAATCATGCTCATTAAGGAGTACGCGCTCCAGGGCAACGCCGAAGCGGAACGCTGGCAGACAGACGAAAGGAAGAAGAAACGTGAAGAGATGCTAAAGCTCCCGACTTCGAAGAAGATCGCTCGAGCGGTCTTCGAGACGAACGCTTACGACTGGTGGAAGAATCTCTACACCAACGTCAACAAGTAGTTATACCCGCCTATCCCGGCGGGTTTTTGTTTTACAACTGCTAAAAATGTTATTATTAATGGGCATGAAAAGAGGAGTGAAATTTTACGCCGGACTTTTAGCAGGAATATTTATCTTCGGGGCAGCCACCGCTTCGGCCAGCTATCAGTTTAATCGAAATCTCTATTACGGTCTGCGCGCCGATGCAGATGTCTCAGCTCTGCAAGACGTACTCCGGAACCTCGGCTTCTTTTCCCCTGTGATCTCGACTGGCAACTACTTCTCGGTCACCGTCGATGCAGTCAAGAAGTTCCAGACAGCTAACGGTATCGCCCCGGCTAGCGGCTACTTCGGCCCCTTAACCAGAGCGAGAGTCAACTTTATCGAAGGCACGGGCAAGAGCCCTGTCGCAGCGCCCGTAAACATCTCGGCTACCTCAACATATAATGGCGAGGTGCGTATAAGATCTGTCCGTCGCGCTAGCAGCCCTTCAGATGAGACCATCGAGATATACAACGATAGCAGGACGAACGTCAGTATCTCTGGCTGGAAGCTTACCAACTCAAGCGGCGGATCATTCACAATCCCTCGAGGGCACAATCTTCCCGGCGCTTCAGCCATAGCTAGTGACAATATTACTCTCAATCAATATGACACGGCATACATATATTCTGGCCAGCAGGACCGACACCTCGACTTCCGAGAGAATCTCTGTACGGGCTACCTCGACCAGTCAAGCGACTTCGGAGGACACTTGAGCCACAGCTGCCCCAAACCGGACATAGGCTCTAATTTCAAACTGCCTGATCACTGCATCACCGTCTTCGAGTCGACTCGCTCGTGCCATACCGTCGACCCGACGAAGATCGAGGTACAGGAGTGCCTAGACTTCTCCGAAGCGCATTATAACTATCAGGGCTGCGTCAACGACAACAAGAACCGCAGCAACTTCTACAGCAACGACTGGCTCGTCTGGATGCAGCGCTCTTCCAAATTCCTCCGAGATATTCATGATCAGGTGACGCTCTATGACCAGGACGGCAAGATAGTCGACGTATATAACTATTAATTAAAAGCTCTTTACATCTTGTCCTTTTTAGGTATACTTAGCTGCAACATTATTTAATAGAACTGCCAGCCGCTTGGGCACAATGGTAAAACAGGACAAGCGGGCTATAAAATACAATGGGTATTAAACTATCTGATACTGACGTAACGAGCTATCAAGCAAGCTCGATGGAGCAGTACGCTACAGAGATCGCCAGCCGTCCGGATATCGGCGACCTCGTCGAGGCGCCAGTTATCGGTATCGACAAGCTAGCATTATATGTCGATCTCAAGCCTTACGGCACCGGTATCATCTACGGCCGTGAGTTCTTAAACGCCCGCGACGTGATCAAGAAGATCAACGTCGGCGACATCATCACTGCCAAGGTGGTTGAGACTGAAACCCCGGAGGACGGCTACGTCGGTCTCTCTCTCAAGGAGGCTCGCCAGGCACTCGTCTGGGCCGAAGCCGAGAACGCCGTCAAGCAGAAAACTGTTCTCGAGCTGCCGGTCAAAGACGCCAACAAGGGCGGTCTTATCTTGGAGTGGCAGAATATCGTTGGCTTCCTCCCAGCTTCACAGCTGAAGCCAGAGCACTACCCTCGCGTCAACGATGGCGACAAGGACAGAATCATGAGCGAGTTGAAGAAGCTCGTCGGCACGAAGATCTTCGTCTCTATCATCGGCGCCAACCCTAAGGAGGGCAAGCTCATCTTCTCCGAGAAGAGCGGCGCACAGAAGGAGCGAATCGAGATGGTTGAGAAGTATCACGTGGGCGATGTACTCGACGGCGAGGTTACAGGTGCTGTCGACTTCGGCATCTTCGTGAAGCTCGAAGACGGCCTCGAGGGCTTGGTTCACATCTCCGAGATCGACTGGTCGCTTGTTGAGAATCCTAAGAAGCTCTTCAAGCCGGGCGACAAGATCAAGGTCAAGGTGATCGAGATCAAGGATGGCAAGGTATCGCTCTCTATCAAGGCACTCAAAGAAAATCCATGGAAGGCCGCTGAAGCCAAGTACAAGAAGGGCGCCAAGGTCAACGGCGTAGTCATCAAGTACAACAAGCATGGCGCGCTCGTCTCCATCGAGGAGGGCGTTGCCGGTCTCGTCCATATCTCGGCCTTCGGCACGGAGGAGAAGATGAAGGAGAAGCTCGAGCTTGGTAAGTCTTACAACTTCACCATCACCCTCTTCGAGCCTAAAGAGCAGAAGATGACGCTGACGCTCGCAGAGTAAAATCAAGTAAGAAATATTGTCGAGGAGCCGCCACAGATGGCGGCTCTTCTTATTATTGACAAAGTGTATAAAATTACTATTGTATAGTTGGATTGTACTAATGCAACTTGAAATAAGGAGAATGCGTGGATAATACAGATACTGAAGTCGGCAAAGCCAGGTTCCTGCTTGAAGAAGATACGCCAGATCGGCATGAGCTATTTAATGTAGCTTGCTACTGTCCTGACAAGGAACTTCGAGATAAGGCATGGGATAAATTTATCAAGTGCGAATTCAAAACCGGACCCACCGACCTGCTCTACAACCTTCCATTTGTAATTATACGTGCACCCGACAAGTGGGCAGAGAAGGCTTGGGAACAGCTGGAGAAGATGGACCCTCATATCGAAGAGTGTCTAGATCCAATCATGAGATTCGCCCCATCGAAGTGGGCGAATCGAGCTTGGAAGTATGTAGTCAACCGAGCCTTGAAGAAAGGTGAAGACCGGGATAAATTCAAAATCATCGGTAATCTAAGCAGCAAGCACAAAAAACGACAAGAGGAAGCCTGGGCTGTGCTGCAGAAGCTGAAGCTCGACATGCACAAGATAGTGCTGATCTTAATGTGCGGATATAAGAAGTATGCAGATAAGGCATTCGAGTATTTTGTGGCAAGTAAGCCGAAGAAAAATAGGCTAAGAAAGATCATCAAACAGATCAACGAGATGCTTAGCCGCTACAAATATGAAAGTTACAGAGATAAAAAAGACAAGTTAGCGGCTAGGAAAGAAAGACGAGTACTAAGAACCTTCAAGCAGAAGACCCAAGCGATCTTGGATAAGCTGAAGAGCGCCTAATAGATTGAAGCCTCGCATGTACGAGGCTTTTATTTTTTAGATTTAGTTATAGAGAGACATTGCCTTCTCGCGGCTTTCGGTCATGAGGCAGATGAGCGCTTCGGCAATAGTCTTGGAAAGTTTTTTAAGTGTATCGAGCTCCGGCTTCTTGAACTCGCCGAGTATAACCTTCTCCACCTCTTTCTCCCCTGCCGGCTTCTTAATTTTCCCCGAAGGCGTCACCGGCGAGATGCCGACGCGCACCCGGACGAAAGCCTCGGTCTTAATATTATTAATGATCGACTTGATACCATTGTGCCCGCCGGGGCCGCGATTGAAAGATATGCGGAAGGTGCCCATCGGCAAGTCGAGGTCGTCATGAATCACAATGAGCTCCTCTGCGGCTTTTTTAGAAGTCACGAGAGTCTTAAGACTAGCCCCAGAGTTGTTCATGAAGTTGTCGGGCTCGACAAGCGCAACCTTCTTGCCCCCAAGAGTACCCTTAGAGACAAGCGCCTTATTCTTCATATCCTCTTTCCAGTCGGAGAATTCGGCTTCAGAACTATTCTTGATATGCTCGAGCACGATCCGCCCGGCATTGTGTCTCGTATTCTTGTACTCCTCCCCCGGGTTGCCCAAAGCCGCGATGATATATGACATGAGTTAATTTATAACACAATAAAAGATAAAAATAAAAGCGGCATTTGCCGCTACAATATGAAATCTTTAATGCCAGGCCCCGCAAGCACACGGACCAGAACTGACATCGCACTTGATTCCTCCATTTGTACCTAAATTTGCATACTTAGAGTGAGCTTCGACGAGCAATAAATCAATAGCGCCGGCAATCGTTGAACAGGCCATCAAACCTTCATAATCATGCCTATGCTCCTCCGGATTCTCCTGGATATCGCGCAATTTAACTGCAACTTCACTGTTCACAGATCCCACCTCCCCTCAGTTATGCATCCGACTAAAATATATACCATTCCTTCAGACTTTCAAAACCTGCTAAACAATAAGTAAGCCCCGCACTTGTGCGGGGCTTCATTTATGCTCGCCGTTATTCAGCTGTACCACCTCCATTGTTCTTAAAATTCCTTTTCCGTTCGAGCTTCTTGCGAAGCGGATTGCATTGATCTTTAAGATGCTCTCCATACGAAACTATCCAGAGCGCAGACTGCCTATAGAGCCAAAGAAAAATTACGATTATGAAAATAGCGGCGACGTCGGAGTCCATAGTCCCCTCCTTGCCGACGAAATAAAGAACGACACCCTCGAGAGCATATGCCTGTAGATAGATGATGTCAAATTAAAAGCCCCGCACTTGTGCGGGGCTTTGACCTTAAACCCTATTCTCTCTTCTCCTTGTCTGGTAACGAGACCACACTAACCCTTACCGTCATCTCGGCCTGGCCGCGGAGAGCCATCCGCTCGATGATCTTCATCGCGAAGGGCCAGCGCTTGAGGCAGTAGTCGGAGTCGAGATAAGTAGCGCGGCAGAGATCGGTCTCGTGGCTCGTGAGGAAGAGTGCCTTGCCCCCGATACCGACATTGACCGGCAGAAGCACGCAGCCTGTCTGCATCCCTTCGGAACTCTTCTTCCCGACCTTCTCCACACCCTCGCTGCAGGTCGAGCAGATCGCACAGTTCGCAGACATTCGTTCTTCTTCTTTCGGTTTATGAGTCGTAGCCAACCTGCCGTCAACCTTCTTGTCGAGAAGGAAGAGGAAGCTGAACTCGCCATAAATATCCCTTTGGCAGCCGCCGCAGAGCAGAGACATCTGGAACCACCTTCCTTTTTCAAAACCGGAATTTCACTCCGGAACTGATTTAGAACTACTATATTTTCTATGCCTTGTCAATAATACAGCCCCGCATCCCTGCGGGGCCAATTTTTCTCTCCTTTTATTTTAGCTAGCTACCAGCGACGGCGGCCGTAACTCTCCACCACGAAGATGTTGCTCTTCTCGAAGTCATAGTGGTAGGAGTTCAGCTCGCGGAGCATCGGCTCGCCGTTCTCCGGCTCGAAGCTGATCTCGGTATGGAAGAAGCTTTCCGAAAGCCTCGGATTGATCTTCAGCATCATCTTATCGGTCATATACTCGAACACCGTGTTAAGTCCGGCCGTCCGCCAGAGAGTCGGTGAATCGCTCTGAACCCTCCACTCCTTGAAGTCATCGCCGGAGCGGAAGTCCGGGTCATCATTCCACATGAAGCGAGTATTCAGCTTCGGACGGTGGAACATGAGGTGAGCCAGCCGAGCATCCCTACCCCAACCAGGACTCTCCATCTCGAGCTTGACGCTCATCATGAGAATAAGACGCTCGCCGGAGGAAGCCGGTAGCATGCCCTGCACCAGGGCACCGATAGCCGAATCGATCCGCATGGAAGCGTTCATATGCACCTCCGTTTTACAAAGAACATCGACTGTAACAAACATATTCTAATATTTATATCTGTTTTTGTCAATATATTTGCATTTACTCATTTTTTGTAGTAAAATTGTGGGAATGAATCAAGAAAATATAACAAATAGCCCGGAAAATAAGGACAATATCGGCCCGATGCCAGGACCTGAAGAGCAGGTCAGTTTCGGCGCTTTTATCAAAGATATCGTTAAATTCACCCTTCTCTCTCTTGTAATCGTCGTACCGATCAGGGTCTTCATCGCCCAGCCCTTCCTCGTCAGCGGATCTTCGATGAAGCCGACCTTCCACGACGGCGAATATCTCATCGTCGACGAGATCTCATACTATATGGAGAGGCCAGCCCGCGGCGACGTCATCGTCTTCAAGTATCCTTACGATCTCTCCAAATATTTCATTAAGAGAATTATCGGCCTGCCGAACGAGACAGTCGAGATCGACCATAATGTCGTGACTATTAAGAACAAGGAACATCCCAATGGCTTCATCCTCAACGAGCCTTACATCACTGACAAGAACTGGGGCGGCCGCACTATGAGCGTCACCCTCTCCGACAAAGAATACTTCGTCATGGGCGACAACCGTAATGCAAGCTCCGACTCTAGAGAATGGGGCGCATTATCCGAGGAGTTCATCACCGGCCACGTCAAACTGCGCCTCCTGCCGTTGGATAAAGTCGGCATATCACCCGGAGCAGTCGATCAGTCCCAAGATATGACCGTCTCAACTACTACAAGCACGACCACATCATCTAAATAAAAACAATGTCTACAAAAAAAGAAAATCCAAAGATGGAACCGCCTCGCGCGCCTAAGGGCATGCGGGACCTCTTGAGCAAGGACTACTACACCTACCAGGGCTTCTTCGAGAAGGCCGCCGAAGTTGCAACCTACTTCGGTTTTAAGCCGATCGAGACTCCATTGGTCGAAGAGACACGCCTCTATACCTCGGGCGTTGGTGAGGGGACAGATATCGTCGAGAAGGAGATGTATCGCGTTAAGAGCAAGGGTAGTGCAGATCTTTCTCTCCGTCCTGAGGGTACGGCAGGCGTCATGCGCGCATATATGGAGAACGGCATGATGAGCATGCCGCAGCCAGTGATGCTCTACTACTACGGCACCTTTTACAGGCATGAGCGTCCGCAGAAGGGCCGCTGGAGGGAGCTACGCCAGTTCGGCATGGAAGTTCTTGGTAGTGAGAAGTCGATTGCCGACGCAACCGTTATCAAGGTGACAATGTCCATACTTGAAGAGGCCGGCTATAAAGACCTGACTCTTTCTATAAATAGCATCGGCGACAAAGCTTGCCGCAATAGCTATAGGAAGGAACTGACCAACTACTATAAGAAGCATACCAACGCCATCTGCAAAGATTGCAAGGTTCGCGCTAAGAACAACCCGCTCCGTCTGCTCGACTGCAAGGACGAAAAGTGCCGCCCTATCAAAGAAGCAGCACCCCAGTCCGTAAGCTTCCTCTGCGAACCATGCAAGCAGCATTTCAAGGAAGTGCTCGAATATCTCGAGTCTTTAAAAATTGAATACACCATCGACAGCAACCTCGTCCGAGGTCTGGACTACTATACTCGCACTGTCTTCGAGATCACAACCAAGAGCGCCACTGCCGCTCGCGCACCGGAGTCGAAGGATAGCAAGGGTAAAGAGCCAGGAGATTCAAG
>CAYUNB010000006.1:0-3896 GCA_964446095.1 uncultured Candidatus Saccharibacteria bacterium | reverse complement strand
AGAAGCTGAGAAGGAGAGTTCTGCTCCGCTCGCTCTCGCTGGCGGCGGCCGTTACGACTATCTAGCCAAAACCCTTGGCAGCAAGAAGGATATTCCGGGCGTCGGCGTAGGTATTGGCGCAGATAGAGTCGTAATGTATCCGGAATTCAATCAGGACCTTACTCCTCGCATCTTAAAGAAACCGAAGATCTTCTTCATCCAGCTCGGCTTTTCCGCTAAGCTCCAGAGCCTCTCGATCATTGAGATCTTGCGTAAAGCTAAGATCCCCGTCTTACAGTCCCTTTCTAAAGACAGCCTCTCTTCGCAGCTCGGAGCGGCAGAGAAGATGAAGATCCCTTACACTATCATCATGGGGCAGAAGGAGGTTATCGACGGCACCGTCATCATTCGCGACATGGACAGCCGCTCGCAGGAGGAGATCAAGGTGGAAAGGTTGGCCGAGTATATCAAAAAGCTGAAATAACTTAGGTCGCTGAGTTCCATACTTGCCATCGAAGAACCAGGGTTATTTAGCCCCTGCGGGCAAAATCCCCTTGCGCTCTCGGCGAGCCATTTCGCAGCTAGCGAAAACCATGCTGGCTCGCCTCCGAGAGCTTCTTCTCAGGCAAGTATAGAACTCAGCTTGCGAGCTAAATCAATTTATGTTAGTCTTTTAGAACTTATGATTCAGGTAGAAGTTACAAAGAATAATAACGAGACCTCCTCGAGCATCATCAGGCGGTTCACTAAGCGCGTCCAGGAATCTGGCATTATCAAGAGGGCTAAGTCTCGCCGCTACAACGAGCGTGCTAAGTCTGAATACGTTAAGAAGAAGAAGGCGCTAAAGAGGCTCGCTAAGCGCACAGAGACAGCCCGATTGCGCCGCCTCGGCAAGATCGATGACGCTCCAGCTTATAGAAAATAAGACTCGCGAGACTCTGCCCACACTCCCTTTCGCGGAGATTGCAGAATCAGCAATGGGACAAGGCTATGAACTTAGCCTTGTTTTCGTTACCCATGCCGAATCAAGAAAGTGGAACAAGCATTATCGCGGCAAGGATAAATCGACCAACATTTTAAGTTTCCCTCTCTCCGAGACTGAAGGTGAGATACTTATCGACCTCGCACTTGTTAAGGAAGAAGCTAAAGAACAGGGCGAAGATGAGGCAGCATACTTGGCATATATATTTATCCACGGATTGATTCATTTGAAAGGATTAGACCATGGTAGTAAAATGGAGCAAGAGGAGCGGAAAATACGTCAGAAATTCAAAAATATTTTCCAGTCCTCCGATCTGCTCTAGTGAGAAATAAAATTGTTACAGGCATCGACATCGGATCCTCTTCGATAAGGATCGCGGTGTCAGAGATTGTAAAGGGAGAATTAGCTCCGCGCATTTTGTCTATGACAAGCACCCGCTCGCGCGGTTTGCGGCACGGCTACATCGTGGACATGGAAGAGGCTGCCACGGCGGTGAAGGAAGCAGTCAGCGAAGCAGAGAGGGTTTCAGGCCGGAAAATCGATTCAGCCTACCTCGCTATTGGCGGCGTCAGCTTAGAATCTGTCGTCGGCGAAGGTTCGGTAGCAGTGTCCAAAGCCGACCAAGAGATCGCAGAGCCTGATTTGAAGCGGCTCCTGGAGACCAGCGAGGCCAACTTAAAGAAGATCTCCAACCGCCAGATCATTCAGTCTATTCCCCTCTCCTACAGCCTGGACAGTAAGAAAATCTTAGGCCGGCCTTTCGGCATGAAGGGCGAGATATTAGGAGTTAAGACACTTTTCATAACTTGTCTCGAACAGCATATCGGCGACCTGATGAGCGTGGTAGAGAAGGCCGGCGTTGAAATCGACAACATCATACCCGCACCTATCGCTGCCAGTTATTCGGTCCTTTCTAAGATACAGAAGACGGCAGGCTGTATCTTGACCGATATCGGGGCCGAGACTGTCTCTATCGCTGTCTTCGAGGAGGGCATTCCTACCTCGCTGAAAGTTTTCTCCATCGGCTCGACAGACATCACCAATGACATAGCTCTCGGGTTGAAGATTCCGATCGAGGAAGCCGAGGAGTTCAAGAAGAGCAGAGACAATAAGGGCCCGAGCCGCAGAAAGCTTGAAGAGATCATCGAGGCCCGCCTCTCCGATATCTTCGACCTTATCGAAGCTCATTTGAAGAAGATTGGACGCAACTCTCTTCTGCCGGCCGGCATAGTGCTCATAGGCGGAGGTTCGAATATTGCTATGGTTGGCGAATTAGCTAAAGAATACCTTAATCTGCCGGCCAGAATCGCACCGCTTTCAATTTTATCGACTATCCCGATCAACGAGAAACAAGAGTCTCAAGCAGTACGAAGGAATGTCGATTCGTCCTGGGCTGTAGCCTACGGATTATGCATTTTAGGCGAGAATAAGGAGGTTGAGGAGTTCTCCGGCAGCCGATTCGTGCGCCAGACGAAAAACAACTTAATAAAGTGGCTGCGTCAATTCTTGCCATAATCTAGTCATCTGATAATATGGGTTGTAACTAATTTAAAAACATGCCAAAAGTGAACCCAGAAATTGAAGCTTTCGCAAGGATCAAAGTCATCGGAGTCGGCGGCTCAGGCGGCAACGCCATCAACCACATGGTCAACTCGAAGATCAGCGGCGTTGAGTTCGTGGCTATGAACACCGACGCTCAAGACTTACATAAATCTCTCGCTTCAAAGAAGATTCACATCGGCAAGAATCTCACTCGCGGCCTCGGCACCGGCATGAATCCCGACATCGGCAAGCGCGCTGCTGAAGAGACGATCGAAGAGGTGCAGGGTATCACCAAGGGGGCAGACATGGTCTTTATCGCATGCGGCATGGGCGGCGGCACCGGCACAGGTGCAGCACCGATTATCGCTAAAACCGCTAAAGAGCAGGGGGCCCTGACCGTGGCCGTGGTTACCAAGCCATTCTTCTTCGAAGGAGCTCAGCGCATGAGACTCGCTAACGAGGGCCTTATCAATCTTGGTGCTGAAGTCGATGCGATGATCGTCATCCCGAACGACCGCCTGCTCGGCGTCATCGATAAAAACACCACCTGTCTTTCTGCCTTCGCCATGTGCGACGAAGTACTCCGACAGGCGGTAGAAGGCATTTCCGACCTTATCACTACCCCTGGCATCATCAACGTCGACTTCGCCGACATCAAGGCTGTCATGCAGAATACTGGCTCCGCTCTTATGGGTATCGGCGCAGCCTCAGGCGAGAACCGCGCTGAAGAGGCCGCTCGAGCCGCTATCAACTCTCCGCTTCTCGATATCTCTATCCAAGGCGCACGCGGCGTACTCTTCGCTATCGCTGGCGGTGATGATATGACCATGTTCGAGATCCAGGAAGCCGCTAAGGTTATCACTGAGTCAATCGACCCAGATGCTCGCGTTATCTTCGGCGCTATCAAAGACCCGAACTTGAAGAAGGATGAGCTCAAAGTCACTGTTATCGCTACTGGCTTCCCGAATGAATCTCTCGGCAGAGAGGAGTCTATCTTCAGCAAGAGAAACAGCAGTATCAATAAGTCCAGCGAACCAGTTGAGGCTCCAGCCAAGTCATTCGTCCAGGAGCTCAAGAACAGTTTCAAGCGAGAGGAGCGACCAGAGACGCCTGTTGCCTCTACACCATCGAACAATAACCTGGGTGAGCTAGACATCGTTGACTCGGAGGATAGTGAGAATTGGTCTTCAGTTCCGGCCTTCTTAAGAAGGGCAAAGAAGTAGAGTTCTCATACTTGGCCCATAACTTCACAAAAAGATAGGTAGATTAAATTGAACGAAGGGTAAAAGCCCCTTTCGGAGGCGAGAAAGCTCGGTCTCTGGCTATAATATCTGAAAGAGCCAGAGTTTCGAGCCGAGAAGAGCAGAGTCGAGGCCGCTGGACCGAGCTAATG
>CAYUNB010000005.1:10789-23200 GCA_964446095.1 uncultured Candidatus Saccharibacteria bacterium | reverse complement strand
ATGGCCTGTTCTGCGAGGTTAGTAATCCGGCAGATGTCGCCGCAAAGGTGAAACGCCTGATCGACGACCCGGAGCTCTATGTGCGCATCCGGCAAAACGGCAGGCGTTTGATCCAGGAGAACTACAACTGGGATGCTATAGCTAAGAGATTCGGCCAGATTTTCAACCCCGGAAGTTAGAATAATATTTATGTTTACACGAGCCAGAGAATTATTAAGAAAAAATAAACTGGTTATTAAATATATCTTAGGCGCCTTTACTGCCTCTGTTGTGGATCTTTTAGTTTTTTATATACTCGCTATCAACTATCGGTTTTGGTATCTCGGGTCCGCTGCGGCTGCCTTAGTTGTATCGTATACGATCGCCTTCATCATTCAGAAGTATTGGACCTTCGGCGACTACTCCGAACATGATCTCCATGGCCAATTCTTTCGCTATGCCCTGACTGTCAGCATCTCTATCGTATTGAACTTGGGTATGTTGTCCCTGCTTGTGGAGTATACGCGTTTCAACTACCTCTTGTCGCAGGCTCTGGCGTTATTTATCGCCGGTATCTTCGGCTTTATCTTGAATGTCAGGAATGTCTTCAGCCAGGTGGCCGACGATAGCGGAGTAGTGATTGCCGCCGGCATATACCCGCCGGAGATCGGCGGACCGGCATCGCAAGTCGAAGCTCTGGCAAGAGGGCTCTTGAGCCGAGGAGTCAGAGTGAGTGTGGTGACGTATGCAAAGAGCCGTCCTCAGAAGCCGCAGAGCGATGTCATCGATGTGACACGGATCCCGCTTTCTTGGCCGATAATATTACGCGGACCTTCGTACCTAACGTTTCTATTTATTGGCGCCGTTAAACATCATAATATCTTCGCGCAGGATATAACGGCGACCGGCCTGCCGGCATCGATCGTTAAGAAGATCTTGCCGCACAAACGTTTCGTTATAAGGATCGGAGGCGATCTCCTTTGGGAACGGAAGGTTGAGTCGGGTGAGATCGATATGTCTCTGCCGGATTATTACGCTGCTGGCCGGCATGCCGCCGAACGGCTCTATAAGATCGGTAGAAAGGTGATGGAATTGGCTGATGAGATTATCGTCCCCGCTGAATTCCTCAAGCGAGTGTATGTAGAATATTATGGTATTGCAGAGAGCAAGGTAACTGTCATTAGAAATCAGCTGCCTGTATCCGAGCATCAGGCTTTAGCCGAGGGGGATCGAGGAAGCCGTATAATTTTCGCCGGCAGGTTTATAAAATTGAAGAATATTGATAAGTTGTTGAGCGCTTTCGCTCGCGTGCGTGAAGATTTGCCAGCAGCCAAGCTCACGCTTATCGGGGATGGCCCGGAGAAGAAGAGTTTAGAGCTAAAGATCAAGAGCGAGAGATTGGAAGGAGTGGAGGTGTTGCCGACTATGCCTCGGCAGGAGCTCTTAGCCGAGATTGCCAAGAGTGCCGTGTGCGCCTGTCCGTCGAAGAGCGAAGTTAACTCGAACTTCGCGCTCGAATGCCTAGCCGCAGGCCGGCCGGTGCTGATGACTAAGTATAATGGCTTAAGCGTAAAGCTGCCGGAGGAGATGCTCGCCTCGCCTGATGACGTCGAGGAGTTGGCCGACAAGTTGAAGGCGCTTTTGTCTGGGCACTATGACTCGGCTGGCTTGAAGCATATTGTACAAACCGAGCTCGCAGCGAATTCTTGGGAGCATATTCTCGATCAGTACTCTAATGTTTTTGGTATATGAAGATTCTAGCCATCGGTACGGATCGGAAACTTTTTGAAGAGGGAAGCGCAGTGGCCGCTCGGCAGATTAAGTATGGCCAGCTCTTCGACCGGCTGGATATTATTGTGTATTCGCTCAGGTCTATCGGTCTTCAGCCGAAGAAGCTTTCCGATACTGTGACGATTTACCCTACAAATTCGGCAAGCCGTTTCTTATACTTCTTAGATGCGGCTAAGTTGGCCGCAACTTTGCAAAAGCCCGACGTCGTGACAGCTCAAGACCCTTTCGAGTCGGGCGTTGGTGCATACTTGGCTGCCTGGAGATCCGGCGCGCCGCTGCACCTTCAAGTCCATACTGATTTCCTATCGCCATATTTCTTTCATGAGTCTGCTCTTAATAAGATCCGAGTGCTTATAGCCAAGTTCCTGGTTAAAAGAGCTGCCGGAGTAAGGGTCGTTTCAGAGCGTATTAAGCAGAGCATTCTAGCCGCTGGGCTGATTGGTGAAGAGAAAGTAAGGGTACTGCCTATCTTCGTCGACGCGGAGCAGATAAGGGGTGCGGAAGTTAAGATCGATCTGCATAAGAAATATCCGCAGTTTGAATTCATTATTCTTATGGCCTCGCGCATCACAGAGGAGAAGAATATCGGCTTGGCCATAGAGGCGATGAGGGAGGTTGTGAAGGGTTATCCGAGAGCTGGTCTCGTTATCGTTGGCGATGGACCGGAGAAAAATAGCCTGCAGAGTATCGTTGAGAGTTATGGACTGGAACAGAACATCATCATGGAGGGCTGGACGAGCGAACTGCCATCTTACTATAAGACAGCGGACCTCTTCCTTCTAACTTCGAATTACGAAGGCTATGGTCTTACGGTAGCTGAATCGCTGGCCGCCGGTACGCCGGTCGCCATGACCGATGTCGGTTGTGCGGGCGAGCTCTTGCATGATAGCGAGAATGGATTGATATTTAAGGTCGGCGACGCCTCAGGTGCGGCTGCGGCGATCACGAGGTATATTGAAAATAATGATTTACGGCAATCTATAAAAAATAATATCGCCAAGATGCCGCCTATGATTGCAGAGTCGGAGTATCTTTTGAGATACAATAATCTTTTCTCATAATAAAAAATCCCTCGATCGTAAGATCGAGGGCGGAGAGAGACTAGGGGAGATCGGCCTTACCGGCGACATCATCGACAGCACCCGCGGCAGCATGGGCACCAGCAACCGCGACGTTCTTGGCGAGGCCAAGACCGCGGTTGAGGAGGTCCTTACCGACGTTGAGGTACGCGACGAGCGCAACCAGGAGACCAGCGCAGGAGTCCGCGTTCCAGCTGACATAGGCGTCCGCACCGAAGGGCAGCAGAGCGTGCCAGCGGGCGAGGATCCAACCGACGCAGAGCAGGTTGACGAGCGCGCCACCGTTGAGGTTCATTACATTCACCCCCTTTTCCTAATTTTCGAACTTTAAAGGTTCTATTCCTCGTTTAATTATATCAGATGTATATTGCCGTCAAACATAAAATTGTGGATTACTCAAATTATTGTTTTCCGTCAAATTTAATGGTCATCTGATCTGCTGGAAAAAAATAGCAATCTATGTTAAATTTTACGGAATTGGAGAGGTGCCAGAGCGGTCGAATGGGCTACCCTGGAAAGGTAGTATATCCGAAAGGGTATCGAGGGTTCGAATCCCTCCCTCTCCGCAGCGAACGAAGTGAGCGAGGGAGAGAGCGAGCCAACTGCTTGGCTCGCGTGGAGGGATTCGAAAGACTTTTCGTTATCGAGTACAACTCGATCGAAAAGTACCCGCGCCCGTAGGGCGAGAATCCTAACTTATCTATGTTATAATCCTCTCATATCAACTTAACTTCTAAACATGCAAGGCTTTATAAATTTCATTCGTGAACAAGGTGTTGTCGGCTTGGCTGTGGGCTTCATCTTGGGCGGAGCGGTATCTAAGCTTGTAACCGCGATAGTGACGGATATTGTTAATCCCATTCTTGGCCTGGCACTCGGCACAGTTGCCGGCTTGAAAGCCGCTACTCTTAATATCGGCAGTGCGCAGATTATGTATGGCGATTTGGCGAGCGTCTTTATAGACTTCCTGACCGTCTCACTCGTCGTCTACTATATAGTAAAGGGTCTCGGACTAGACAAACTCGACAAGCCTAAGGCTTAGCGGTTGAGACTTATTAAGTAGACTGCTATCCATAGCAATATAACCGCGAACCAGGCGACCGTGTAGCCTAAGAACTGCATTGCCTCCTTTTTCTTACCATCCCAATACATGAGTATCGGCCGGCCTAGGATGAGCGTACCAGTGATAGTGGCTGAGAGTACGAAGAGCGAGAGCATCATGACCGGCATAAGGAAGGTCTGGTGCTCGGTATTGCCAAAGAGCGCTTGGCCGTTGAACATAAGCAGGGCGACGCAAGATATATAGGCGAAGGCTAATAAAGCATGACCAAGGCTGTGAAGGCCCGGACTTTTATCATCGTTTAAAAAGTTATTCATAGTTGGATTATACAACAGTTCTAGGGACGTTTAGGTTACTTATGTTAAAATCAGCTGATGCTACTTCCTAATAAAGGCTTTTGCTACCATTACAAGCACGATCTTACCGGACCCTTCAATAACTACGCATATGAGGTGCTTGGCGTGGGTAGGAATACGGAAGAAAAAACTCTGACTGTGATCTATCGCCCGCTCTACGAGAGCGAATGGATGCCGCCGGCCGATTTCCAGTCTCGGCCACTCGAAATGTTCATGGGCGAGGTGACTAAGGACGGCCGCACCTTCCCGCGCTTTCGGGAGATCACCGATCCAGAACTCCTCGCTAAGTTGAAGATGATAAGAGATAAGATGTACGGCAAACTATAGATTCTTGGCGTACGCCAGCATCGCTTCTCTCATATATTCGGCTAGGCCCTTGGCGACCTTCTCATAGTTCGCCTTGAATCTTGGGTCGCTCACATACATCTCGGCCAGACCGCGATAGATCTCGGGCGTCGGGTCGTAGAAGTTCTTTAAGCCTTCATAATGTCTAGCTATCAGCGCTTGAGTTCTGGCACCCGATGCCGGTTCACCGCTTCCCATGCACTCGGCCAGCTCCTTCGTCAGGGCCTTCATCTCCAGTCCTATTTTTTGTAATTCATCGGGGCCGAGCTTCTTAACCCGCTCCTCGGACTGCTTGTAGGCCTCCGTATGACCCCAGCGCTTCCTAGCCTCTTCGCGGTAGCCCTCCATCTCTTCTTTAGAGAATTCACTGTATGTTTGGGTATCTTGCATACTGTTTTTATTATATAACTCAATCAATGATAAAGAAAATCGCCCCTAGTTACATAGGGGCGATTTTCACTAGATGCAAAGGTGTCAAAGCTATTACATCTTGTTCCCATCCATGCAGGTCTTGCACTTGCAGCCTACGAGGATAGCGACTGTGGAGAGGCCTACGAGCACGTAGACAGCCCACTCAACCTGCGGCCAAGCGCCGAGGATCATGTTGACTACGTTCCAGTTGGCACCCATGAATCCACCGAGGCCTACGAGACCCCAGTTGAGACCGCCAACTACAAGAAGTACCCAAGCGATCCAGTGGACCATGCAGCACTTCTTACCTCCTTCGCATGTCATCATATATTTTGCGAAATTAGCCCCAGCCTTTCGAGCCAGGGACCGGCCTTGCGGCCGGGGCTAATAATTACCTACAAATTATAACAAGCCGGTGTTTCCGGGTATAGGGCCACTGTGGATATTGTCTGCTGCCGCTATGATATTTTTAATTTAGATGAGGAGGTGATCTTTTGAGTTTGTCTGGCTTCATACTTCTTGTAATCGTTCTTGTCGATACTTTAGTTACGGTATGCGGCATTAATGCCGGGCGGCTCGTGGAGCTGAATCCTTTGGCAGCCTGGCTCATGCAGAACGCCGGTCTGCTCGCCTTCGTATTCTTCAAGGCGATGTTCGTCCTGCTTCTCGTCGCGCATCTCGACCGCAAACTCCGCGGCACTGACGATGATAAGGCCCTGGCTCGGCGCTCATACCTGATCGCCACTATCTTCTACGCTCTCTACTTCATCTTGCCGTGGCTTTCTGCAAACCACAAGCATCTCCAGAGTTTGTTCTCATCGTGATCCCTCGTTCTGCGGGGGATTTATTTATACCGCATCGTATGCTACCATGAGTCAATGTTACATTTTATAGTCGGCCTAGATAATGGCATCGAAAACTATTTGATATCGGTCAATCAACCCTATCTCGAGAGATTCTTCTATTCTATAACCCAATTCGGCAGCGGTATTATCGCAGCGGCAGTTGTCCTGGCGCTTATATACTGGCTCTGGAGGAGAGATCCGAAGCTTCTTAAGGTATTCATCCCTGTTTTCCTCCTGTCAGAGTCCGCGGTGTATATAATGAAGCATCTCTTCGGCCGGCTGCGCCCGCTCGGCGCTTTGAAATATGGGGAGTTTGATGCATCTCTGCCTTCCGGCCATGCCGCCTTCTCGATACTTGTGTACGGCTATATCTGCTACCTTATTCTGAAGCATAATGAAAAGAGCCCTTCTCGCGACCTTGCGGTCGCCCTTCTAGGACTGCTTGTTCTTCTTATCGGATTTAGCAGGCTATATCTCGACGTGCACTACTTTTCTGATGTCTTGACTGGATATATCATAGGTGGTACGGCACTTTTCTACTCCGTGAAATTTTCGGATAAATTTAAAAGAAAATAGGCCTCTATTTAGAGCTATTTTGGAGGGGCGGTTTTACACCCGCCTCTTTTTATGTTGGACGGTATATTTGATAGTTATCCACAATTATCCAGCGTTCTCTTTTACTTTAAAATAAGGGTATAGATTATCAATTAACTCAACACACAATGGGCGAGGAAAGAAAATTGACCAAGAAGGAGCCGGCGAGAATGCCGAAGAAGCTTATGAAGCGGGATGGTACTATCATCGACTTCGATATCACCAAGATCGCAAGTGCTGTTGAGCGGGCTATGAAGGCTGCAGGGGAGGGTAAGGCAGACGATCCTCGCTTCGTCGCCTACAATGTCGTCAAGGAGCTCATAAGGATCGGAGATGGCAATAAGGAGTACATACCGAATGTTGAGGAGATTCAGGACGTCGTCGAGAACGAGCTCATCATGATGGACTTCGTTAAGACTGCTAAGTCTTACATCTTGTACCGCGAGAAGCGAGCCGAGGCCCGACGCTCTCGTGTCGGCGTCGTATCCCCAGCCATCCGCGAGGCTGTAGTAGAAAGCCAGAAATATTTCCAGAATCAGCTCTCCGAATACGTCTTTTACAGTTCCTATTCGAAGTGGCTGGATCAGAAGGGGAGGCGCGAGACTTGGGTAGAGACGGTTGACCGTTACAACGAGTACATGAAGGGCAAGCTCGGCAAGAAGCTCTCTGACGCTGAGTACAAGGAGGTTCGCGAGTATATGCTCAACATGAAGACCCTCGGCTCGATGAGACTGCTCTGGGCTGCGGGATCTGCAGCTGATGCTACGAACGTCGCCGCATACAATTGCGCTTTCATCGCACCGACTAAATGGCAGGATCTCGGCGAGATCATGTACGTCTCAATGTGCGGTACTGGCATCGGCTTCTCTGTCGAACGACAGAACGTCGAGCTTCTGCCGATCATCAAGAGGCAGACTAAGAAGAAGCCAGTCAATCACATTATCGCTGACAGTAAGGAGGGCTGGGCTGACGCCTTCGTCTACGGTTTGACCACCTGGTCTAATGGCGAAGATGTTACGTTCGACTTCTCTAAGATCCGCCCGCAAGGTGCTCGCTTGAAGACGATGGGCGGCCGTGCTTCCGGCCCTGAGCCGCTTAAGGCGCTCCTCGAGTTCGCTCGCGGCAAGATGTTGGCTCGGCAGGGTAGGCATCTAACAACCCTCGATGTTCATGACATCATCTGCAAGGTGGGCGAGGTGGTCGTAGCTGGCGGCGTTAGAAGGAGCGCGATGATCTCTTTCTCCGAACTAGACGACCCTGAAATGCGCGACGCCAAGAACGGCCAGTTCTATTTATCTAATCCGGAGCGCAGCATGGCTAATAATTCCGTGGCCTACAATGAGAAGCCGACTGTCTCGCAGTTTATGGATGAGTGGGCGAATCTTGTGAAGTCAGGCTCCGGCGAGCGCGGCATTTTCAACCGCGGCAGCCTCGAGAAGCAGCTCCCTGCTAGGCGCTGGAAGGTATTCGCAGACCATGCTGAGACCTCTGGCCTCAACCCGTGCGGCGAGATCGTACTTCGTTCTAAGCAGTTCTGTAATCTGACGCAAGTCGTGGCTCGCGCTAACGATACCGAGGCGACTCTGCTTGAGAAGGTTCGTGTTGCAACTATTCTCGGTACCTACCAGGCCTCGTTGACTTATTTCCCATACTTGTCTAAGGAGTGGAAGAAGAATTGCGAAGAGGAGGCTCTGCTCGGCGTCTCGATCGATGGCCACTGGGACTGCAAGGCCTTAAGAAATCCTGAGACGATGAGGAAGCTCCGCGAGATGGCTGTTGAGACGAATAAGAAATATGCCAAGCGTTTCGGTATCAATCAGTCGACAGCTATCACCTGCGTCAAGCCTTCAGGCAATGGTTCGCAGCTCTTCAACTGCACTTCTGGTAGCCATCCTCGCCATGCTAAGTTCTATATCCGCCGCGTGCGCGTCGAGAGTCACAGCCCGCTCTTCATGATGCTTCGAGATATGGGTGTGCCGTATCACCCAGAGGTTGGGCAGGATGAGAAGACGGCTACTACCTATGTACTGGAGTTCCCAGTCGCTGCCCCTAAAGGTGCGGTAGTGAAGAATGATCTGACAGCACTCGATCAGCTCGAATATTGGAAGATGCTTAAGGAGAACTATACCGAGCATAATCCTTCCGTTACGATCTCTGTCGGCAATGACGAATGGCTTAAGGCTGGCAGCTGGGTCTACGATAATTGGGATATGGTCGGCGGACTATCATTCTTGCCTCGAAGCGATCATGTATATAGGCTGGCTCCTTATGAGGAGATCAGTGAAGAGAAGTATAACGAACTGGCTGGTAAATTCCCGAAGATCGACTTCTCCAAGCTCTCGCTCTACGAGTATGATGATCAGACTAAGGGTTCGAAGGAGTTGGCATGCGTAGCGGGACTCTGCGAGGTTGATCTCATAACAGGTGAAAAGAAATAGATAGAAAAACGCCCCTTAACGGGGCGTTTTTCATTTGTGCCTTGTACCTATAAGCCGAATTCTGTACTCCGACCCTTCGGCCGGAGCGATGAACATTTATCTGGGACCGATGTTGCCATCGGACTCAAGCGGCACTTCCTTCGATTGCTCAAAGGACACGGCCTTGCACTTACGTAGGGGTTTAGCCGTTTCACCTCTGTGTTGCCACAGAGCTCCTCCCGTAGGGAGGCCTAGCCTCTCGGCATCGGCGTCTCTGCTCGCACCCCGCAGATTGCTCTGGACAGGCGTTACCTGCTACGCTTGTCCCGCGAGGGGACTAAGTGTTCGGACTTTCCTCATCTTTTAAAGGACGCGTTCACCTGGTATAAGGTGATATAATTATATCACACATATTTGAATTGTCCATTATTGACTATAAAGCTTTTATGGCGTAGAACATGATTAGGAACGGTTATGTTCTTTGAGAATATAGCCTCTAAAATCTCGGTCTTTCTAGTGCGTGACAGTTAAGGAGGTTCAAGTGGCTAAGAAGAGTTTGGTCGGCAAGAAAATCGGCGACCATCAGGTGCTTGAAGTTATCGGCGAAGGTGCTTTTGGGACTACCTACAAGGCGAAGGATCTAACTTGCGGAGGTATCGACTGCCTCAAGGATTGCTCCAACGTCAAGCCGGAGTATGCATTCAAGTTGGCAGAAGAGTTCAAACTCGCTCGCCGGCTGCGGCATCACAGCCTGCCGGCTATGCGCCGGCTCATCAAGCTCGATGATGGCACATACGCTATCATCATGAGCTACATCCCTGGTTGGACGCTCGAACAGATCGTTAAGAAGGTCGGCCCGGTGCCGGCTAAGTATCTCTGCTGGATTGTAGATCGCACGCTGAATGCTCTCAAGTATATGCACTTCCACGGTGCTATGCATGGCGACATCAAGCCGCAGAACATTATCGTCAGGCAGAAGTCTCACACTATCGGCCTTATCGACTTCGGCCTTGCGATGTCTAAGCCGAAGCCGGGCGATGAGAGTGCGGGTTACACCCCGCTCTACTCTTCGCCTGAGCAGCGGCAAGGCAAGCTCATCTTGCCTGAGTCCGATCTCTATAGCCTCGGCAAGACGATGATCTATGCTCTCGGCGGCGGCGTTGATGCTGTTAAAAACGACAAGGTGTCGGATGATACCCCCGATCCGCTCTGTGACTTCATCGTCAGTCTGCTTCAGGAGAATGTTAATGATCGGCCGAACTGGGATAAGAAAATCTGGAACGAAAAGCTCAAAGATAATATCGATCTCTTCTCGGAGTTTCAGCAGGTTAGAGTTAAGTCATTCGGCGAGCTGCGGTCTGGCATGATGCAGCTGCCGGGTATTCCTGACGAAGAAGAGGAGGAATAAGATGAGCGAGAGTGCCGACTTCGACGAAGGCGAGTGGCGGGGCCAGGACTTCGGGAGGGAGCGGGAAGTTTTCAAGCAGCGAGTTGAGAAGCGCTACAAAGAGGTTAAGAAGGAAAAGCTGAATCCGGACAAGCTCCGAGCTAAGTCGGTCTCGACGGACTCCAGCTCTCCTTTGGTTATCATTGCCGACAACACTCGTTCTATGGGCCGAGCGCTCGTGCCGGTCTTCAGCAAGCTCGCTTATCTGGATATCGAAGGCAAGAGCTATCTTGGCGACGATATGGAGACGAGCTTCTGCGCTATCGGCGATGCTTACACTGATGAGTACCCGCTTCAGCCGAGGCCCTTTTCTAAGGGTCTGGAGAGTAAAGAACGCTTGAATGAGCTGGTGGTCGAACGCGGCGGCGGCAATAACGGCGGCGAAAGCTATGAGCTTGCCGCTCTCTACTACAGCCAGAAGTGCTCTGCACCTAAGGCTGTCAGGAAACCGATTGCTATCTTCATCGTCAATGATGTACCACATGAGCTTGCCGACTACAAGCAGGCCAGGCGCTGGGCTGGCGTTCGTCTCATGACGGCCATGTCCGCCCGCGACATCTTCGAGGACATGAAGTCGAAGTTTACTGTTTATGTCATCTTGAGGCCGCCGGTGCCTAAGGCTTTGGAAGGGAATAAACGCAATGCCTTCGTCTACAACCGCTGGGTTACCCTGGTAGGTTCGGAAAGGGTGAAGATCTTGAAGGATCCCGATCGTGTCGTCGACCTTATCTTCGGTATTTTGGCTGAAGTGACCGGCAAGCTCGAATATTTCAAGTCTGAAATGGCTGGCCGCCAGACCGAAGCTCAGCAGAAGGTTGTCTTCGAAGCTCTCGGTCTGGATAAGGTTAAGCCTCTCGGAGATACTGGACCAAAGATGAAGAGTCTTGATCTGAATAAGGCCGCTCCATCCGGCTCTAAGAAGCCAGGCTGGAGCCTGTAAGTTTCAACCGGCCTGTCTGGCGTAAGTCGGGCAGGCCACAAAGGAGGAGATTCTGATGTCTGAAGGCGGCGACTTCGACGAAGGCGAATGGCGAGGTAATGACTTCAGCAAGTCGAGAGACGAATATCGGGATATTGCTAAGCAGAGCTTGCCGCGTGCGATCGCGGAGAACAAGACGATCAGCGATGTGCGTCTGACCTCTGTAACGACCATGAGTCCCGCGCCGCTTATCGTTATCACTGACGAGACAGCGTCTATGGACGAGTGGCCGACCACCATCTTCTCTAAGCTTGGCTACCTCGAGCTGGAAGGCCAGACGTATCTTGGCAAGGAGATGGAGATCAGTTTCGCAGCTGTCGGCGATGCGCTTAACGGCGAGAGATATCCGCTCCAGATCAGGCAGTTCGTTAAGGGGTTGCGTCTCCGGGACGAGCTCGGTAAGTTGATCCATGAGAATAAGGGCGGCGGCAACGGCGGCGAAAGCTATGATCTCGCGGCTCTCTACTATCTCGAGAACTGTTCTGCACCGAGCGCTACCCGCAAGCCGATCATGATTTTCATCGCCGATGAGCCGCCCCATAGCCCCACTGATATCAAGATGGCTGAAGCTGTTGCCGGCGTTAAGCTGGTCAAGAGGATGACTGCTGAAGAGATCTTCGCCAAGCTGCAAGACAAGTTCTCAGTCTATATGATCCTCAAGCCTTACAACCTTGGGGCAGGGGAGAACGACCCTGTTAATAGCATGGTCTACAAGCGATGGGTTCAGTTGCTTGGCACGGAGCGCGTCAAGCCTCTTCCGGAAGCTGAACGAGTTGTCGATGTAATCTTCGGGATTCTTGCCGAAGATACTGGTCGTAACGATCTCTTCCGGCAAGATATGGAGAAGCGCCAGACTCCCGCCCAACGGGCTGTGGTGTATAAGGCGCTCGGTTTGAATCCCGACGGCACTCCCAAGAATCAGCAGAAGTCTGATGAGAAGAAGGATGAAGTTGATGAAGGCGAAGGCAGCAAGTCAGTACTGAAGAACCCCGGCAAGAAACCAGGCTGGCTTCTCTAAGAGTTGACTCAAAGCCCTTCTCCGCTTGCTGCGGAGAAGGGCGGGGAGGTGAGTCGGGTAGAGATCGATCTGTGGGCTACGACCTTCGCC
>CAYUNB010000005.1:0-10779 GCA_964446095.1 uncultured Candidatus Saccharibacteria bacterium | reverse complement strand
TCCTGTTAAGCCGATCTCTTACGACGTTAAGGGCCGGCAGCTCAGAGTAAAGGAGATTGTTGATAATCCGAACTATCTGGAGATCATCCTTAATCATCCGATCAATGTCAGAACGCCCGTTGACGTTTCTCTGAAGCAGGATCAGGACTTCGCTCTGCTCGATCGGCTTGAAGACGGCGGACGCCGATTAATCTTTTCTGCTAATCCTCGATACAAGGTGAAGGTCGGCGAATCGCTCCACATCAAAGACCCCGGCCTCGAGATTCTCGGTTCGATGTTTACGCCCGAAGAGCTTATGAAGATCGAGAAGGTTAAGGCCTTCGGCTTCAAGCGTTACTTCCTCTCTTATGTTCACAGTCAAGCATATGTGGACGAATTCCGCGAGATAGTGGGCCGTGATGCGGAGGTTTGGTTGAAGATCGAAGATGAAGCAGGTCTTCGCTATGTTGCGGAGGATTTCAAATCCGAACCCAATGTGCATCTTGTTGCGGCACGCGGAGATCTCTTTGGCGAGATCGATAATCCTCATACGATCGGTGCCGCCTTGAAGCTGATTATCGACAAGGATCCTGAGGCGCTCGTCGGCTCGCGGATCATGCTCTCCGTTATTCCGCCTCGCGGCTGGCGCGAGATGGGTATGATCAGAAAGATCAGGCGTCTTGCTCTCGAGAGGTTGAACGACGCAGATTTTATAATTGATACGAATGAGATTTTGAATCTGACTAAATTCGACCCCAACGAAGAATGGCCCGTAGAAGAGCCTTCCTGTGCTGACTTCTTGGAGATAGAGAGGCTATATAGTCTTGGATATCGCAAGATGATGCTCTGCGACGAGCTCTGCTTGAGACCGAACCTTTTGGATAAGGCCGTTGAAGCCTTCGACAGGTTCAGGATCGATTTCCGAGGCTGAAAGTTGTGATAGAAACTCAAACCCCTCCGGTTCACGGAGGGGTTTTTACTATTTTTCTGAGTTCTCTGCGGCGGTTTGGACTTTACTAACCAGTTCTTTCAGGGAAGTTTCGGATTTTATAAGATAATCGTGTGCGCCGAGGTCCTTAGCGGCTTTGGCCTCTTCAGTATTTCGAGCCATGTTGGTGAGTATTATGACCTTCATATCCTTGCTGCCGTCATCCTCTTTAATCTTCTTCAAGACCTCTATGCCGCTCATCTTAGGCATCATGATGTCGAGAAGTGTCAGGTCGGGCTTCTTCTTGTTTATCTCTGCCAGTGCCGCCTCGCCGCTCGAAACAGTGATGACTTCGTAGTCGGCAGCCTTGAGTGTCGTCTCGTAGAGCTTTGACAGTAGCGGATCATCGTCGACGAGCAGGATATATTTTTTAGGCTTCATGTTTTTTCTTATTGATAATCGTTCAATATATTTTACACCACTACCTAATAGCCATCAATAGTGTCTTATTCAGTTTTGGAGTAAAATGTAGTTATGAGCGATAACTATAAGCCCTGGGCGATTGACTACAGAGACTTCCATGCGCTAACCGACGCCGAGGCGCGTCTGCGTTTCTTAATAAATTTCGCCGTATTGGCTCCGTCTTCCCATAATAGCCAGCCTTGGCGCTTCAGCGTATCTGGCAATAGTATAAAACTTTTCGAAGAGAGTGCTCGCGCTTTGCCGGAAAGCGACAAGAATGGCCGCCAGCTGTTCTTGAGCCTCGGTGCCGCGCTCGAGAACTTGGTAAGAGCAGCTGACTTCTATGGCTATGCGACGGAGGTAAGATATTTCCCATCCGATACCGATGGAGCCGTCGCTGAAGCAGTGTTAACTGAGGCCGGGGAGCCCTCCTCTGACGAGGCTATGATCAAGGCGATCATCACCCGCCACTCTAATCGCAACGCCTATTCCCTCCGCTCCTTGCCTGAAGAGTTTCTTTTGAAGATCAAGAGTTTGGCGCCGGAAGGCTTCCGAATCTATGTTATCGAGGATAAAAAATTGAAGGATAAAATAGCCGCTGTCGTATCTGATGCGATTATAGAGGCCATGGATGATCGCGGCTTCCGTCGAGAATTGTCCCTCTACGTTAAGAATAACATTACTAAGTCGAAGGTGGGCATGCCGATGTTCGGCTTCGGGATGCCGACCCCGCCGTCACTCTTGGCGCCGCAGCTTCTCAAGCGCTTCAATCTGAATCGCCTCACTCGAAGCCAGGACGAGATCCTGCTTAAAGAACACACCCCTTACTTCATAATTATCGCTTCGGAACGGGATGGTAAAGAAGACTGGCTGAAGGCTGGCCAGGTATTCGAATCCATCGCTCTTCTCGCCGAGAAGCCGGGTATAAGGACGGCACCTCAAGCCGCGGCTATCCAGATAGGAGATCATTTTAAGCGACTGCAGAAGACATTGGGCACCGGACTTCGGCCACAACTTTTCTTCCGTATGGGCCATGGCGATCAGATCCCGCTCCACTCCCCGAGACTCGCCGCTGACGAGGTTATAAAAGATTAGAGATGATTAAAGATCTGCCTACAGATAGCCATGAGCGTTTGATACAGTTCGGAGACGCCGCTACAGGGTTGCGCGGATTTATCGCTATCCATAATACCAAGCTTGGACCGGCGACTGGCGGTACTCGATTCAAATCATACAATAATGACGAGGAGGCTCTCGCCGATGCTCTTAATCTGTCTCGGGCGATGACATACAAATGTGCCATGGCCGGTGTGCCTTATGGCGGAGGCAAGTCTGTAATTATGAGCAGCGGCCGCAAGGACAAAGAACTGCTCGAGGCTTACGCAAGCGTTATTAATTCTCTCAATGGTGAGTTTACGACAGGTAAGGATGTCGGCATCGGTGATGAAGATATTCAAACTATGTCTCAAGTTTCGCCTTATATTAGCGGCCGCACCGGCAGACAGGACCCGAGTATCTATGCGGCGATCGGGGTTTTTATCGCAATGCTTGCCGCTGCTGAGAAGGTCTACGGCTCTGCGGATCTTAGGGGAAGAACTGTGGCCATCAAGGGTCTTGGCCAGGTTGGTTATGAACTTTGTAAGCTTGTGAAGAAGGCTGGCGGACGGCTTATAGTGGCTGACATAGAAGAGGACAAGGTGTCTCGGACACTCGCGGAGTTCGGAGCAAGACCAGCCGCCCCAGATAAGATCCATAGAATTCATTGCGACATATACTCTCCCTGCGCCCTGGGCCGAGAATTCACCGAGGCGAGCATAGATGAGCTCGACTGCAAGATTATCTGCGGTGCGGCCAATAACCAGCTTGCTTCGCCCGAGGCCGGTCTGATACTTATGGACCGAGGTATCGTATATGTGCCGGACTATGTTGCGAATGCCGGAGGCTTGATCGGGGTTGTCGACGGTCATAGTTATAAAGAGTTCGACCACCGTCGGATCGTTGAGGCGCTTCGCGTGATCGGGGTTAATGTCAAAAATATTTTAAGCTTATCGGCCTCCGAGCGCCGGCCTACGCACGAACTGGCTGATCTTCTTGCTGAAAGAATTTTTAATAAAAGCTAAACTATGGATAAATTTTCTAAACATAAATTAAAGCTTTTCCATGAGATGGCCAAGACCGTGCCGGCGTATAAAGATTTTTTAAAGAAAAATAAGATTAAGCCAGCGGCCATAAAGAAGACGGACGACCTCAAGATAGTTCCGGTGATGAGTAAGGCTAACTATCTGCGCCTCTACCCGCGAGAGAAGCTCTGTCTTGGCGGTACGCTCTCCGACAAGCGAGCCGTCTACACAGCTACTTCCGGCTCGACGGGCAAGCCCTTCTACTTCCCGCGCGACGAAGCGCTCGATCGCCAGTCAGCTTATTGGCATAAGATATTCCTCGACAATATTTCTGATAACAAGAAGATCCAGACGCTTGTCATCGACTGCTTCGGCATGGGCGTCTGGATCGGCGGACTCATAACTTACCAAGCCTTCAGGTATATTGCCGAGGAAGGCTACCTCGTCTCGGTGATCACGCCTGGTTCCAACAAGCAGGAGATCTTCCATGCGCTCCATAATATCGCCGGGAACTACAAGCAGGTGCTGATCTGCGGCTACCCGCCCTTCGTTAAAGACTTGATAGATGAGTCAGCCAGGGAGGGGATTGACCTCAAGAAGCTGAACGTCAAGCTCCTCTTCGCCGCCGAGGGCTTCAGCGAGCGCTTCAGGGAGTACGTGGCCGGCAAGATCGGTATTAAAAATCTGGTCACTCAAACCGCCAATATCTATGGCAGCGCCGATCTCGGCACGATGGCGATGGAGACGCCGATCTCGATCCTCATCCGTCGCGAGGCACTTAAAAACAGGAAACTTTTTGAAGCGCTCTTCGGTCCTATCGCCAAGACTCCGACCTTGGCGCAGTTCAATCCGCTCTATACCGACTTCGAGACTGATGAGAATGGAAATGTTCTCTGCACTGGGCGCAATGTTTTACCGCTCTTTAAATATTCCATCGGCGACCACGGTGGGGTGATTGCTTATAAAAAAATCGCCTCTCTTTTTAAAGAATATGGTCTTGATCTCTCGAAGCTAGCTAAGAAAGCTGGGATAAAAAATATTTTAGAGCTGCCCTTCGTCTACGTCTACGAGCGGGCCGACTTCTCGACCAAGCTCTACGGCGCCATCATCTACCCCGAGCATATCAAGCAGGCGCTCTTGCATGAGTTCGTGAGCGAAAGGCTCACTGGCCGCTTCACTATCGAGACGGTGCACGATAAGGAGGAGAATCAGTACCTACAGATTCATATCGAGTGCCAGCTGGATTGCGAGGTAGACAAGAGCTTGGAGGAGATGGTTAAGAAGTTGATTATCGAAGCACTCCTTGCCAACAACGCCGAGTATAGCTACCTCACCGGCATGATGCCCGGCCGCGTCACTCCGCGCCTCACCCTCTGGCCCCACGAACACCCGGAATATTTCAAGAGGGGAGGCAAGCAGAAGTGGGTGAAATAACAGACAAAAGCCCTTAAAACAAGGCTTTTAGAGACTCTGATGAGGCTATTGACAAATCAGGTTTGTTCATGCTATAATTAAAACGTAAAAAGTTCCTTGATTCTATTGTCATAGCTTAGTCTGCTTACTGCAGGCTGGAGCGCTGCAACATGCAGCACCCTGACCTCGGGCAGAGGTGGAACTTCCGGCGAGCAGCTGGAGGGGAGGTTCTGTCATGAAGTACGGAGAGTTGAGTCTCGGCCAGATCGAGGCGATCGTCAACAAGCTTGGAGGGATGGATGGCGTTCGTCGTCTGCTCTCCGGCGAGCTGGTGGTCCAGCCTCCTGATCTGACCGTCGGCGATTTCGAAATCCTCGTCGACTACACGCAGACCCTCGAGGCTATGATCGCTGCCGGTCGCTACGACTGGGCCAACAGCGACATCACCGCCAAGCGCTTCCCCGTGGAGGGTGAAGGCAAGGTTACCAAGAAGGCCAAGCTCTACCACTTCAATCGCAGTATGACCTCCGAAGAGGTGATCCGCGAGCTCGACAAGCAGGGCAAGCGCCCCGCCACCATCGAGGAGCTCCTGGCCTTCGGGGCACAGCACCCCGAGATCCAGCGCCAGTTCCCGGTGGTCGCCCTCGGCTCCTCCGCGGAGGTCGGCGGCTGCCGCTACGTGGCGTACCTCCGCAGGTTCGGCTCGTTGCGCCACCTGCTCCTCCGCTACTGGAACGGCGACTGGCGCGGCTGCTACCGGTTCCTCGCGTTCGACAAGTAGATCTCTGACACTAGAAAAATTAGAATAAGATATTAGAAACTTAGTCCCTTAGATACTTACCGGTGAAGCAGAGCTTCACCGGTTTTTTAATTTCCCGGTAAATCTGTTAAAATATTTATACTATGGAAAAGATACTTAAGAATAAGCAGGAGGGGAGCAGGGTTTATAAACCGGAGATTTTTGATCTTTCGAAGAAGGGGGACTTGAAGAAGTTCGAGGAGCTTTTGAATACCAAGATCCAGCATGTGTCCGACGACTATATGGAGCAGCTGCGGGAATATTTCGGCGTTATGAATCCGACCGAGGTTTACCAGAAGACATTTCCTGAAAAGTTTGCCGAATATGTGGCAGGGATAGAGAAGAAGCAGCCGCTATGGTCTCACGGCCGATGGGTCTTCTACCCATGGCTCTCTACCGCTGTGCATGTGCTCGAGCCGGTTGCCTTCCAGACTGTCAGGACAGCCCGGAACATGAATCTCATTAATAAGGAGGAGCAGGAGAAGTTCTATAACGCAACTATCGGCATCGCCGGGCTTTCTGTCGGCAATAGCGTTGCGCTAGCCATCGCTCTTCAGGGCGGCGGCAAGCATATCAAGCTTGCTGATCAGGATACTCTAGCGCTTACCAACACCAACCGCGTCCGCGCCGGCGTGCAGAATCTTGGTCTCTATAAGGTAGTCGTCACAGCCCGGCAGATATACGAAATGAATCCTTTCGCCAACGTTGAGATCTTCCCTGAAGGTATTACTGAGAAGAATATCGGCAAGTTCTTCGAAGGCTTGCATCTCATTATCGACGAGATCGACAACTTAGCTATCAAGTATCTCCTCCGCGAACATGCGAGGAAGAATAAAATCGCGCTTCTGATGGCAGCTGATAATGGCGACAACGCGGTCGTTGATATCGAGCGCTACGACTTGAAACCAGATACGAAATTCTTCCATGGCCGCATGGGCAACGTCACGTACGAAGGCCTGAAGTCGCTTGATAAGTTCGGTATAGGCCGGATGATCACCAAGCATGTCGGCGCCGAGAATGTGACGGAGCGGATGAAGGCATCGCTCCTTGAGATGGGCAAGACCATCGTCTCTTGGCCGCAGCTTGGCGGCGCGGCACTCTTGAACGGTTCGGCTGTGGCTTATTGCGCTAGAAGAGTCTTGAATGGCCAGTCCCTTGAGTCCAACCGCTCGCTCCTATCGCTCGATGAGAAGCTTATTCCCAACTACAACTCCAAGCGCGAGGAGTTAAAGCGCAAGAAGTCCGCGGAAGAGTTTAAGAAAATTTTCAAGCTTTAACTTGAATTACGAAGAGAAAATTATAGCAACTATACCAGGTGCTCGGGCCGGCAGCTGCCGGATCGGCGATCTAGATATCGGCTACGTCGAAGCAGGCGAAGGAAGACCCGTTATTTTAATCCACGGTGCCAATATTGGCTGGGCCGAGTGGCACAATAATATTGAGGAGCTTTCGAAACGGTTTAAGGTTTATGCCCTTGATCTACCGGGCGCCGGGCGATCAACCCGCATCAACTTTACCGAGATGGATCCGGATGAGACACTGGTTCAGCCGGTTTCTGAATTTATAAAGCAGAAGGGGCTCGGCCCTGTCTATCTGGTCGGGCATTCGGTCGGCGGCTGGGTGGCTCTCAAGATGGCGATCGATCACCCCGAACAGGTCAGTAAGCTCTTGCTCGTAAATTCTCTCGGATTTACCGACTATGTACCCTGGGGATATAGGCCAGTCTCTTTCTATTATGGCGCTAAACTCTTATCTAATACTGTAATGTCGCCAACTCTGGATAACATGCGCAAATTTCTTGCCGATGTGTTGTATAATAAATCTGTGTTGACCGACGACTTGGCCGGCTACTACCACCAGGCGGTCAATGCTGATGCTGGAAGTGTCTCGCACCCCTTCATGCTCATTAATCGTCTCTTCAAGCCGTTCAAGATCCGCGACGAGTTCGTATTGAAGAACAGCATACACAAGGTGAAGGCGCCGACGCTCATTATTGCTTCCGATAAGGATCCGCTCATACCTCTCGGCAAGCAGCAAGACAGCTTCAAGGCGATACCTCATGCCAGAGTAGATATTTTCAAAGACGTTGGTCATGTGCCGCCGATAGAGAAGAGCCGAGAGTTTAACGAGCTAGCATTAAAATTTCTAGAATAGTTATATAATGTCGATAATTTCGCCCCAGATTTTATTCCTCGCCGTCGCCTCTATCTCCAGTTTGGTTCTGGGTATCTGGGTATATTTCAACAACCCTAAGAGCGCGACGAATCAGATCTTCGGCATTTTAGGCTTCTTCGTGTCAGTTTGGGTCATCGCTATGTATTTAGCCCAGGCGCCGCAGTTCATCGACTCAGCTCTTCTGATAACTCGGCTCACTATCTTCTTCGCCGCACCGATGAACGCGCTCTTTTTCCTCTTAGCTTACACCATCCCCGAGAACAGCCTGAAAATAGGTAAGCGCTGGCTGGCAGCGCTCTTGACAGCTACTCTTCTCATAATGGTACTTGCTCTGACCCCATACGTTTTCCAGCGGGTCGATGTTGTAAATGGTTTTCCGAATCCGGTGCCCGGTCCAGCTTTGGCGCTCTTCGGTCTTGTTTCAATTGCTGAAAATATTGGCGCGGTTTACATCCTGGCAAGGAGGTTGCGACACGCCCAAGGCTCTATCAAGGAACAGCTCCGCTTCGTGATGCTCGGCATCATGCTTATGTTCGGAGCTATCGTTGCTGCTATCTTCCTGCCGGTGCTTCTTTTCGGTAATGCTACACTCGTACCGCTTGCCCCTGCCTTCACCATTGTTTTTCTAGCCATGACTGCTTATGCGGTCATCTACCATCGCCTTTTGGATGTAAGATTGATAGTCGCCAGAACAATCTCTTTCATCGCTGCTAATTTTATTCTTGCATTTGTATACGGCCTTGTGGTGTATCTGCTTTTGACTGGCTTGCCTTTGGTACTACAGAGCAGCGCGCTGTACACTGTGGATGTCTTAATTTTAGCCGCTTCGCTTCTCTCTTTCGGATATGTAGAGAAGACGGTAGCTAATCTTACTAACAAGATCTTTTTCCGTAGAGAGTATGACCCTGAAGTACTCTTCGACCAGCTGACTCGATTAATGGTTGATACTCTCGATCTCAACATATTAACTCACAATATTCTCAAGAAGCTCATTGACGAGATGAATATTATGAAGGGCGTCTTCATCGTCTTCGATAATCATAAAATATCCGATGTCGAAGGTATCGGCTATTCGGCTGACCAGATCAAGGCAGTGAACTTCGATGCGTTGTTCCACTACCAGGAAGGAATACCGCACCTCGTCTTCGAAGATATAGCCGAATCGCCTCTGAAGGAGCTCTTCAGGAAGATCGATATCTCATTTGCTCTTCCTATTTCTGTCGATAATAAGGACGTCGCTATTTTACTCCTCGGTAAGAAGCTCTCTGGGGATGTGTACTTTAATCGCGACATACAGTTCTTGGAGCTTTTTGCCCGTGAGGCTGGTATCGCCATCCAGAATGCCAGATCTTACAACGAGATTAAGCTATTCAATAAAGAGCTGGAGTCGAGAGTTGAAGCAAGAACCAAAGATCTCGAGGAGTCCCAGGAGCGCGAAAGAGAAAAAGCTAAGTCAGTGGCTAAGCTTAAAGACGAATTCTTCTTCGTTGCCGCACACGAACTCCGGGCGCCTATCACAGCTATCAGGGGCTTCCTCGAACTGGTTTCCGAATCTAATAAAAAAATCCCCAAGGATCTTGAGGAGAATCTCGGCGAGATACATTACGCCAGCGACCATTTGAACCAGCTGGTGAACGATCTCTTGGAGATCGCAAGATCAGAGGCGGATGCGATGAAGATCAACGTCGAGGCTGTGGACCTAGATGCCTTAGTCGACGAAATAATCAAGGAGCTCGGTCCAATGGCTAAGAAGGCTAAGGTCAAACTCAGGAATGGAACATTCTTCGCCCTAAAAGCGCTGGCCGATAAGTCGAAGGTTAAGGAGGTGTTCACTAATATTATCAGCAATAGAATTAAATATAACCGCGAAGGTGGGCTGGTGTTTATTCAGATTGTGTCAGTGCCGGATACTGACAGAGTGTTCGTCGAGATCCGCGATACTGGTTTCGGTATACCGATAGAGGAGCAGAGTAAGATTTTCGGTAAGTTCTTCCGAGCGACTAATGAAAATACCAACAAGGTCTTGGGTACAGGTCTTGGACTCTTCCTGACGAGGATGCTTGTGCAGAAGATGGGCGGCGACATATCTTTCACTTCGATACCGGGAGAGGGTACGACCTTCTCATTCTATCTAACTAAGGCGCCGGATGAAGTAAAAGTCGAAGAGGTGAAAAAAGAGGCATAAAGAAACCCCGCAGTTGTCTGCGGGGCGCGAGCTCTCGGCGGGGATACCGCTCTAGCTCTTCGACGGGTACACGATCTTCTTCAGGGCCCGGACGATCTGCCGGCCCTTGTTGGCGTTCGTGTCGAACTGGTGGATCAGCTGCAGGACGTTGCGGGCCTTGTGCCCGCGGAGCGCGATCGTCTGGCGGGTCCGGAACATGACGATCTCCACCGTCCGGTGCACGTACACCTTCGCCTGCGAGGCGAACTTGGCGATCGCCTGGAGCTTCTGCTCCAGGTTCGCGGCGACGCGTTCGGCGGGGGTCTGGGTGGGGACTTCGCTCTCCATCTGGGGTTCCTCCTTGTTCGGTTTCGTCGGGCTGGGTACGGTTCCTTCGATAGTTTTTAGTCGGTCGGCCTTTTCCGTGCCTGCCTCGGTCAATTTTGGCACGGACCGGAGCAACCCCTGAGTATAAGGATGTTTGGGGTTCGCAAAAATCTCGACGACCGGTGATTCCTCGACGATTTTGCCAGTGTACATAACACAAACCCGGTCGGCAACCTCAGCCACCACGCCTAAATCATGTGTTATCAACAGGATTGCGAGTTTTCTCGACACCCGCAGCTCATTTAGCAATTCCAGTATCTGGGCCTGTATCGTGACGTCCAGAGCCGTCGTTGGTTCATCTGCAATCAGCAATTCCGGGTCGCATGCCAATGCCATCGCGATCATGGCCCGC
>CAYUNB010000004.1:20994-23627 GCA_964446095.1 uncultured Candidatus Saccharibacteria bacterium | reverse complement strand
TTTTTTCCTTGTAAAAATTAATGACTTGTTCCTTGTCTTGTTTGGAAGACTCTTGCACCTCTGCAGCAACCGTCTCTGGAACAATACTTGTTCTTGACAATAGCGTATTGTTATTTCTTAATATATCAAGCAGTCCACGTTTCCAAATCTTAAATTCAACCTCTTTCAACCAATCCCCCTTTGGTAAACTATTTCTATACAACTGAAATAGATTATTAAGCGCCGGGCCAGATATTGAGCCTGAATTTAATTGTTTCTTAATTATAGAAAGTTTTTCGGGAAAATGTTCTTCGGTATACTTTAATACGCTCGGCCATTCAATTTCTACAATTCCCTCAAGCCTAGATTTAAATCCTGACTTAGACTTTCCGGCAGACATGGGCATTGAAGCCTTCTCCTTTTCTATCTCTACATTAAACCGAACTGGATTTGACGGAAATCCCCTCGCTAAAGACAGGAATGGAACTTCGAATACCTGCTGCTTATTATGTGACCAGTTATAGCCCATCTGCTCCCACATTATCTTAATCTCTTCAGGCGGAAACATTCCAGTTAAGATTGCACTGAATATTGCTTGCTTACCCCCATCTGAAATATACTTATCTGGACCACCAGGCAGCCTATTCGTTTTCCACCTTTTATAATCCCTATAAACCAAATCATCTGGCATACTAACCACCACGAGGTCATTTATCTCTTCCTCCCTTAGTACTTGCTCTTTTATCCTGGCAACACCGCGCTTTTTACTTTCAACCAGAGGGGTATTAACTGTAAACTGAACTCCTATTTTTTCATATTGATCAACAACATTAGAGGTTTCAACATCTACAGCTCTACTGTACTTTGGTTTTTTTATTATAAAATCAATCTTATGCTCAACGTCCTGATGCACATCGACATCGAGAATTTCGAGGTTTAAGTCCTTATCGTAAACTAATTTTTTAAAAAAATTTCTAACAATTTTCTCCGCAACTAGTCCGAATGGCTCCTTCTTTTCGCCTTCTAGCTGCGCGAGCACTTGACCATAAGACCAACCAAATTCATCTCTTTTGCCGTAGTACGCATCTAGGCTTATCTGTTTATTCAATATGAAGCTTAGAAGTTTTTTATTTTGCTCGATGAGATATTTCTTTCTCAAGTTTCTAGGTACACTGGCAGGATTGAGATAATAATCTAGCCCCCACTCGCCATCAGTCATGATCTCGCCGGCAGTTACAGCTATTCGTTGATTATCGATCAGAGCATAAAGCTTATTATCAGCCATGACAACCTCGATTTGCTCTGGGAATCTTTCCGGCTTATAGTTCGGATCATCGATCCTTTTTATATCCTCCCTCAGCTTGGCCATTATCTCCTGTTTATCTCTCTGTAGCCTGTATACCTCTTTCTGTACGTCTTCTGAGCTCCCGCGCTTCTCTGCAGCATTTCTAACATGCCAATCTATCACCTGCCGGAGTTCGTCCGTAAGCTTCTCATTCTTGAGCTCCTCTTTCGCCAAGTCGCTGTAGTTTTCTACATTCTTGCGGAATGTTTCTTTCATGGTGGTTGTTTAGGTTTTTATTTAATGCTGCTGAATGAGATTCAGCGTGAGCTGGAGCATGTGTGTGACGGAGTCCCTTAAATAGTTGTTCCAGAGACTCTGTGCCGAACTCCAGATGAAATTTATGTTGTCTTGGTTCGTCGCGGAGTTCCAGAGGTCGCCGAAGCTCTGCATAGTTATATCTCGTAGCTCTATATGGAAGTAGCTCAAAGCAAGAAAGCTCACAATGATCAATAAAATCATCTGAATCAGGCCTTTATTTTGAACTTTCATCTATACCTTAATTATACCACCCCGCTAAAGATAAGAAAGCGGATTAAGATATCCATTGAAAGGTCCGAGTGGGATAGTATAGGTGCCACAGCCGGGCACCTTGCTCTTCAACTGGCCTATTTTGACAGCTGCCGTGGCAACAACACCGAAGTGCAGGTGAGGTCCCGTGGCATAGCCGGTACTGCCGGTATAACCTATTATGTCGCCTCTATTGACCGTATCACCAGCAGAAACCTTAATTAAAGAGAGGTGGCCATAGAGCGTGGCCAGGCCATTGCCATGGTCTAACATTATCCACTTACCGTAAGAGGCCTTGTAGCAGACAGGATCAGTGTCGCCGACACCCTCAACTACTCCAGAAGCAGGCGCCGTGATGACGGTGCCGATCGAAGCCCGTAAATCGATGCCAGGGTGCCCGTGGCCGTTATAGATCGGCTGAGTTTTAGAAAATTCCGTATCTCCGAAATATTGAGTTATACCTACCGCTGCCAACGGCCATGATAAAATCTTACTCCCGATACCGGGCAAACTCTCCGGATTAATCGTGACGCTCAGTTGAGACTGATACTGTGCCAGCTCGCTCTCAACAGCGGCCTTCCGAGCCTGAGTGTCCGCAAGAAGCTTCCTATAGTTGACTTCTTTATTGTTTGTGTCCTTAATTAACCTATTCTTATCGGCAATATTCTGCAAAACGATCTTCTTCTGATCGCCAAGTTCTGTGTTCAGTAAAATTAAATTCTTCCTCTCCCCTTCCAGACTCTTCTTATCCGATTCAAGTCCGGCTTTGATCGCCTGGAGACTATTGATATGACTGACCATT
>CAYUNB010000004.1:8955-20984 GCA_964446095.1 uncultured Candidatus Saccharibacteria bacterium | reverse complement strand
GTTTGTTTCACCTGGAAACTTTTATATTGCTTGCCCATTTTGGACTGGTGGCCTTCCAAATTGAAGACCTATACCCAAATGGATGATAGAATATCGCCGGACAGAATTATCTCCGGCAAGGTTGTCGACTCCAAGACGTTAATCATCCGGAGGGAGCCTCCTACTGCGTCTTGGCCCGAAGCTATATGCGTACCTTTGTCTGCGATATCCGACTCGAGTTTGGAGATATTGAGCTCGGCAAGGCTGATCTTCTTGCCAGTTAACGAGATCTGGGTATCGAGCTGCTTCTTGCTCGCATCGATACGCTTCAGCTCTGCAGCAAGAGTCTGTTTCTCCCCCACCGTCTTCTGGACACTGCTGTTAAGGTCAGCGATCTGCTGCTCGAGGTCGCTGACTTCGCTCGATTTAGAGCTTATTTTAGCTTTTAAGTCGTCGACCGAATCTGCACAAGCGATATTCGCCGCTATAAGCCAGAGGCAGGAGAAGAATATTAAAAGAGTTCTCTTCATTTTTATTGCAGACCGATTGCATATGATATCCTTTCAAGAGTTTCTTCCTTGCCTAATATTTCAGCCAGAGTGAAGGGGTCCGGCGATTTCTGGCGGCCGGAGAGGGCCACGCGCATCGGCCAAAGCACATTGCCTCTCCCCCTCAGAGTAGCAAAATCCCAGAGCGCAGCCTTGACATTGACGGCATTAAAGCTCGCTTCATCTATTCTCTTTAAAATTTCTATGACATCCGGTAAAAATTCGGTGGTCTTGAGCAGCTCCTTCTCATACCGAGGCTTATCGAAGTAGTAGTTCAAGTCGCCGCTTAAAGCCATATCCGATACCATCCGGAAATTAGTGATATGGTCAATGATCGTAGGCAGAGCCTTCAGTAGAGACTGATCACTAAAGCCGGACAGGTTCTTTATATCCTCAGGGAGGAATTGAGAGACGGCGTGAAGTTTGGCGTCAGTTGAAAGGAGCTTAATATGCTCTTTATTAATCCATTCGAGCTTCTCGGGATTAAAGACCGCGCCAGCCTTCTGCAGCCGCTCAAGCGAAAAGGCCTCTACAAGCCCCTCAAGGTCAAAGATCTCCTGATCTGTACCGGGGTTCCAGCCAAGCAGCGCCATGAAGTTCATAAGCGCGACGGGCAGGTAGCCTTCATCACGATACTCCAAAGCCGGCCGGACTATCGGATCGCGCTTAGAGAGCTTAGCACGCTCCTCATTAAGTATTATCGAAGCATGCGCGTAGATAGGGCGTGGAGCGCCGATCGCTTCTTGAATAAGAATCTGTCTGGGAGTATTAGACACATGCTCTTGGCCTCTGATGATGTGCGTTACGCCCATGAGGAAGTCGTCGACCACCACGGTGAAGTGGTAGAGCGGACTCTCCAAGCTTCTCGCGATGACGAAGTCGCCAAGCTCTTTAGTATCGAACTCTATCCGTCCGAGGACGACGTCATTGAACGCAATCTTAACATTGGGGTTCTTGAAGCGGATGACTTCATCCCTCTCCCCTTCTTTTCTCGGCGTCTCCTTCGATACATAGGCCTTCCCCTCGGTAATAAGCTGTTCGAGATACTTTTTATACAGTTCAGTGCGCTCAGACTGGCGGTAAAAATGACCGTATTCAAGGCCGAGCCACTTGAAAAGATCTAGAAAGTAATCCTCGTACTCCTTCTTAGAACGAGCCGGGTCAGTGTCTTCGGATCTTAATATAAAAGTCCCGCGATGCTTCCTGGCATACAGGTAGTTATAGAGCGCGGTCCTCACGCCGCCCACATGGAACTTGCCCGTCGGCGAAGGTGCAAATCTGGTTATTACTTTTTTATCATCATTATTCTTCATGCTCGAGACCGATAGCTATAAGCTCCTTAGCGATCTTGTATGCCGCATCCTTCGGTGAGAAGTTAAGGGCCTTATTCCTCATATCCTGAAGGATATCGGGAGAGGCCATAAGCCGGTCGATTTCGGAAAGCAGGATCGTGCCGGATAGATTCTTCTCCTCTATCACTATGCCACCGCCGCTCCTGGCATAAGCGAAAGCGTTGCTCCTCTGGTCGTGACTCACCTCCTCTGGTATAGGAATTATAATACTCGGAACTCCCCAGGCTGCAAGCTCGAAGATGGTTGAACCGGCGCGCGAGATAGCGAGGTTGGTAACACCGCCGATCATCCGCAGCGCCGTCTCATTTAAGTAAGCGAATGGCTTATAGCGAGAAGCGTTCTCGCTGCCTTCTAGAACTAGGGCCGCGCGGCGCTTGCTCTCCAAGAAGTTAGCCTTGCCGGTCTGATGGATCACCTGATACTTCTTCACAAGGCTTGGTAAAATGTCGATGAGAACGTCATTGACGTTGGAAGCTCCTTGCGAACCGCCAGTGATAAAGATAATCGGCACATCGCGCTCGAGCTCGAGAAACTCATGCGCGCCTCGAGTAATAGGCGACAAGATCTCCTTGCGAAGCGGGTTGCCAGTCAACACCACCTTCTCCTTAGGGAAATAGTTTGCAGCCTCCGGATAAGAGACGGCGATCTGCCGAGCGAACCTGCTCGCCCAGAGATTAACCCTGCCCGGATGAGAGTCAGACTCATGTATCACAACTGGAATACCGAGAAGCTTCGCTGCGAAGAGACTTGGGAAGCTAGCATAGCCGCCCTTACCGAATACGACATCGGGGTATATCAGATAGAGTTCGCCGATAGCATTTAGGGCACCAAGACCGGTCTTGAAGAAATCTATAAAGTTCTGTATCGAGAAATAACGACGCAGCTTGCCGGCCATGATCTGCCTGTACTCTATGCCATTCTCGAAAAGAAGCCTCTTGTCATAAGGATCATCAGATACATAAAACATCTCTATACCGACAAGTTTCTCGATTTCGGCTATCTCGCGGACAGCTTGAGCTACGGCGATTATAGGATAGAAATGGCCGCCCGTGCCTCCGCCAGTAAATAAGATTTTCATTAATTAATTTTATTTAGCAAACTTCGATATATTCAGCACCAACCCCACCTCGATAAGAGAGAAGAGGAGCGCCGTACCCCCGTGGCTGACAAAAAGCAGGGGCACCCCTGTCAGAGGTACGATACCCAGCATTGCAGCAATGTTAATGAAAGACTGGGATGCTATCAGTATAACAATTCCAAGCGACAGTAGTCTACTGAACTGGTCTGGCGCCCGAGCGCTGATTCTAAGGCCACGGAGCGTAAAGGCTAGGAATAAAAGAACAATTATGACACTACCGATGAAACCGAACTCTTCGGCTGCCACGGCGAAGATGGCGTCACCGAGCGGTTCAGGCAAGAAGTTGAACTTCTGAATGCTCTGGCCGAAGCCGCGCCCTGCCACTCGTCCGGAACCGACGGCTATTAACGCCTGGCGAATCTGGTAACCGGCGCCAAGCGGATCAGATTGCGGGTCGAGAAAGATCTTAATGCGGGCCATCGCGTATGGCCTGACGAATACTACAACTGTGACTCCCAGAACCAAGGTAACAAGCAGAACCGCTAAATGCTCCAGCTTCCCGCCTGCGACAAAAAACATGGAGACGCCGGCAGCCAAGATACAGATCAGCGTGCCGTTATCAGGCTGCGCTAAGAGAATGAGCGCCGGCACCGCCAGTATTGTCATTGCCGGAAGGAAGCCGCGCTTGAAACTGCCTAAAGATTCCTTCCTAGCGGAGAGCCAAGAAGCAAAGTAGACCACGAAGCCAAGCTTAAGAAATTCTGAAGGCTGGAAAGATAAGATGCGCAGATCTATCCAGCGCCGAGCTCCCAAGGTAACGATACCAATCTTAGGCACGAAGACTAAAAGGGTCAAGAATATGGATGCAATAAAGAGCTGTAGCGAATATTTCTGCCACTCCTTGTAGTAGATATTCGAGATCGCATACATAGCAGCCAGCCCGAGTACTAAGCCGAAGATAAGCTGCTTGCCAATAACGGAAAGATAGCTGGTAACGCCCTCTTCGAAGAGACCGAGCGAAGCGGAAGCGAATATAAAAAGTCCGCCCAGAACTAAAATCAGGACAATAGCGAAAAATAGCTGATCATAACTGCTCCTACGCCCCATTCATCTAAAATAATACCACAGAGTATTTTAAAAATTAAAAGATGGCTCTTTTAATTTGTTGAGAATTTTTAAATATAGGTCCTCGACTCGTCCGGCGGCCACTTCAGATAATGTCTGATAGTGCAGTAACCCAGGTGAGGAGTTGATCTCGATGAAGGTGGCATTCTGTATCGGCTTGGTTATATCATCAGTCGTTATAAAGTCGACTCCGGCAAACTGAAGTCCCATATCGCGCGCGAGCTTAACTGCCGCATCTTTATAACTCTCATGGATAATATCAGTCACGTCAATGGCCTCTCCCCCGCTAGACAAGTTTGCGTTATCGAGAAGCTGGATGCTCTCCCCTGCTCCAGGAATATAACTCCAATCTTTCTTATAAAAATTTTCAAGCCGGAAATTCATACGGCTGTCGGAAGCCTCGATAGCTATCTTCCTGCCCGCTTCTTGCTCCTCGATTTTTTTCTTTTCAAAAAGCTGAAGTAGGGTGGTGGCGCCGTCACCCACTACAGTGAGCGGCATGCGCTTATAAGCAATCAAGCATTCATCGCCCAAGACAACCAACCTATGGTCATCTCCAGAGATGAACTCTTCTATTAAAATAATATTATTTTTCTCGAAAAGCCGATCAAGGATAGTAGGCAGATCAGCTGCTCCGCCAACCATATACACATCGCGCCCCTTGCTGCCAGAATTCGGCTTAACAATGAGCGGATAACCGAGAGAGTCAGCGTATTTAAGAGCGGTCTCTTTATTATCAGAAGAGTGATTCACTTCGCACCAGTGGTCAGAGAAGAAGTTCTGCCCGCGCGGGATCTTGTAGCGGAGCCGCTCCATGAAATAACGAGTGTAACCCTTATCCTTAGCGAGCTCCGAAGCGCCGTGGGCATTGATGTCGAGACTGGTGTTTTTAAAATAAAAATATCTTCCGTCCGGGAAGGCAATTTGGCCAGCCAAGCCGTAGCGAGGCTCCAACGTAATCTTACAGCCGACCTTATCAGCAAGGCTCTGGAGAATTTCAGGGGTAGTACGGTTCTTCATTAATGCAGGACGATATGACTGACGATAGAAATGATCATGCCGATGGTAGCGCAGATCACGCCGATGATCCAGAAGCGCATGGTGACCTTATAGGAGGGCCAGCCCTTGGCCTCGAAGTGATGATGGATCGGCGCAACTAAGAATACCTTCTTGCCATTTCGAAGCTTCTTCGAAGTATATTGGATAATAACCGAGGCGGAAGAGAGCAGGAGCGGAAAAGCAATGATCGGAAGCACCGCCACGGCATTACAGAGAAATGCGACGACTGAGAGCGTAGCTGTGAGACCGAGCATGCCCGTCTCCGACATATAGAAGCGTGCTGGAGGTATGTTGAACCAAAGGAAGGCCAGGGTACCGCCAACGATCGCTGCGCAGAAGGCGGCAAGATCGATCTGGTTCTGGGAGAAGGCAATACCCGCATAGGCAGCGAAGATCGTGGCCATAATACCGCCCGAGAGGCCGTCTAAGCCATCAATAACTCCCCCAGAGAAGAGCGCCAGCATGACAATCATGAAGAACGGTATAAAGGCGATACCGAGGCTCAGATCTCCATAGAAAGGCAGAGAGATGGAAGAAACACCTAGTTTAAAGTAGAACCACCATGCGCCGATTAAACCGATTAAGAGCACGATGGCGATTCTCTTGCTCAAGGCCAATCCGCCTGCAACATATCCGCCCTGATCGTTAACCTGCAAGAGATCATCAAGCAGACCGACGAGAGATGCCGAAATGAGAGTAAATAGCGGCAGCCACGTCTGGTTCTGACTTAAGAAGTTCAGGCGTAAAGCTGCAGATACGGGATAAAATCTAGAGACAAGCCAGATTATAAATATTGTCAGAAGGACGCTCCCCCAGATGATAATACCTCCCATCCGAGGCGTGCCGACCTCCTTATGTTTATGAAGCTGATTGAAGATTGGCGTCTCTCCCCCGCCGAGAGCCTCGTTCCTTGCGCGCTTCTTCCACATCTTATGCTTATAGAGATAGTGAGTGAGGATCGGTGTAATAGCAATACCGACCGCAAAGGATATAGAGAGAGCAATGAAAATTTTAGCAATCGAGATGATCATCTGGCTCATGTTAAATCAGAGAGTAGTAAGCCAGGGTGGCATGCGTTAAGAGAAGTGTATCGGAGAAGCGGCCATCTTGAGTCGAGCCGAGCACGACAACGATAGCTCGGTGTCCAGTATCGACGTCAAAGGCGATAGCCAAGTTGCCCCCGGCAAGCTCGGTGAAGCCTGTCTTGGAGGCCACAAGGCCCTTGATCTGACTGGCAGAGGTGTTGGTATTAGTCCCGCTTTCAGTATTACCGTCAGATGAGTTGATGATTATCGAGTCGTATTTCGTAGCACCGAAGATGTCTGGGTATTTTGTGAGAGCATAGTCGAAGAGATGCGCGACGTCGTTGGCCGAACCGTAAGCGCCTGCGAGAGAGGTGTCGACGTCGAGACCGGACTCGTTCAAGAAGTACGTCTGATGGAGGCCAAGCGTCTTAGCCTTGTCATTCATAAGCTCCACGAAATGCTGTTCGCCTCCTAAGAAATTCTGGCTTGTAGAAAGAGCATCGGAGATAGTGTTAATACCGCTATTGGAAGAGGAGATAAGAGTGTAGCGCAAGAGGTCAGCCAGCCTCCACTGGCCGGGAATGAGAGCAGCCTTGTCGTTTGGATTAGATGAGAGTGCTCCGGGCCTGACCTGGATAATCGCATCCTCTGGAGCAAGATCAAGCGCAACGAGAGCCGACATAACCTTAGTGATCGATGCAAGAGGGAGCTGAGCAAGAGCGTTCTTAGAATAGATAACCTGCTTGCTCGTAGCGTCATAAACTATATACGACTTGGCCTGCACTGGCAGGTTCTTAAACTGTTCGTCAGCAACTTTATTCAAGGCTGGCATGACCGCAGAAGACGTACCAGAGTTACTAATGCCGAATAATAGAACAGCGATAGCACCGAGAATAAGCAGGCCGAGCAGTAGCAGCGGTCCGAGTATCCAGATCTTAAATTTATGCTTCTCTAGATCCATCGTTTTTAATATTTTCAGCAAGGCTCGATTCTAATGTCTGGCGCAAACTATCATACTCCGGCAGTTCGTTAATGTTCTTTATACCGAGATACGAGAGAAGTTCAAGAGTCGGCTTATAGATAAATGAACGCTGATCCTGCGGATTCGGCTCTCTGGAAATCAAACCGCGGATTAGAAGGTTCCGCAACATAAAGCCAGAATTCACGCCTCTGATATTATCAATATCGGCTTTAGCGATCGGGCCATAATACAATATTATGGTCAATGTATCAACCGATGCTTTGCCAAGATCACGAGACAGATCATCTTTGACCATCTTCTCGATAATCGGCGAAGCGGAGGGGCTAGTGCCGAGCGTATATTCACCCTCGAGAGAGTTCAGGACCAAGCCTCCATGAGCTAAGCGCTCTTCAAGACGAGCTAGGGCATCCTTAACCTCCTCCTCGCTCTTTTCAGTGATTGCCGCAAGCTCAGGGACCGAGAGCGGCTCGTTCTTATAAAAAAGTATGGCTTCTATGTGCGCGTCTAGTGGCATTTTATTTTATCTCATCCGTAAGCAGGCACTTCGCTCTTCCCGCTCTCGATATCGATATCGCGGAAGTGCTCGTCCTGCTTCACCATTATAATACCCCGCTTCACTAACTCCAAAACGGCTAAGAAATTAATGATGACGTTAACCTTCTCGGCCTTTCGCTCGGCCGGGTCGCTACTCCGGACACCCTTCTGCATCTTGTGGAAGCTCATCTTGAGGTCATGCTGAACTCTGCCTATAAGGCTGTCGATCGCCTCCTCAAGACTGATAACCTTTTTAACAGTTGCAGACGGTAGGGATTCTTTCTTAGGGATGCCGGCGATAATCCGCCTCATCGAGACCAAAAAATTCTCGGCAGTAACTTCTCGAGTCGGGGAAAATAGCACATTCTCCATCTTCCTCTCCATCGCTCCGAATATAACATTCTTGCCGAAGATCTTCTTGATATATTCGCCCTTCTCTTTAATATCTTTCAAGATACGAAGCCGTTCTTGCAGTGCTTCTATATCCTCCGTCTCTTCCGGCGTAATCGTCAGTGACGGCAGAAGCGATACGGACTTTATAAGGATAAGGGTCGAGGCGATAGAGATGAATGAAGCCACTTCGGCAGTGGGAAAGTCCGTGAGCTTCTCAATATACTGCATATAGCCGTCAGTAACTGTCGCAAGCGATACATCGTTGATGTGCAGCTTCCGCTTCTCTATAAGGTCAAGCAGGAGCTCAAGCGGCCCTTCGAACTGGCCGACCTTAACTTTATAGTCATCACCCATCCTTAAATTATAACCCGACTCCCGGCCAGAACCAATTATTTGACATAATACCTATAAAATGTTAGGATTTACAATGGTTTTGGACATTGAAAGGAGCGCTAATGAAACTCAAAAGTATCGGTATAGGCGTTGCTCTGTGTATCTTAATGGCCTCTGCCGCGGTGTTCGTAAGCTTTGTGAGCGGCATTCAAGACATCACTCTGACGAACAGCGAACTTCAGCAGATGGTCGACAGGCGCCTGCCGTACAATACTGACAACGTCACGATAAGCACGCTAAAGACAGCTCTGACTACCGAGGGAGTTGATCTCGCAGTCGAAGCAGAGGGGCATGAGCTCGGACAAGATTTCTCTGTCAGAGCCTCTGTAAAGGCTAACCTTGAACTTGATTCCGAAGCCGGACTCTTCTACTTCAAGGCAGAAGAATTCAAGATCGAGAAGCTAACCCTCAAAAACAAACTCTCTCTGCGAGTCGCGGGCTTCATCGACCGCTGGATCGACTCGAAGAAGATCGTTGAGAAGCGTAAGCTGATCGGCGAGAAGGTAGAGGCGCTCGCGGCCAAAGCACTGGAGAAGATCGTCAAACTCGTACTTTCGAAGATCCCGGTCCACAAGCTCGAGGACGCAGTCAAGACGAACGCTCACAAATTGATGATCGAGTCCGTAAGGATAACTAACGGCTCGGTCATAATCCATCTCTCCTTCTGGGAGCTGCCGAGCAAAGCTATTAATGCAGCAGCATCTTTCATCCTCGGCTTGATAGTTCTCATAATCTTCTGTATGACACCACTAAGTATGATGATCTGAGAGGAGGACACATGAGTAAGTGGAGAGAAGGCGAGAACGATCGTAGGGATGTTTCGCGGCCCGATTCTGAAGAACGGAGAAAAACAACTGAAGAAGACAGCCAGCGGGCACATACGGAAAAGTTCATCGGGACAGATACGAGAGCGACGCTCGCTGAAGAGCTGAAATTGCTCGATACGCCCGGCGGCCTGAATATCTTGCACGCGAAATATTGCGTAAAGAAGTAACCAAGGAGGAAGAGATGGCGGCAGACGAGAAGGACAGCGTGAACGAGTGCGAGAGCGCGGACCCCTCGACAGCAAGCAGGAAAAGGCGAGTCGATGACGAAGTGCGTGAACGCATGATCCGCTTCGTCAAGACTCACTACGCAGAGACTCTCGGCAAGGATATCGAACTTCTCGACCAGCCAGGCGGTCTTGAGCTCCTGCACCAGAAATACTGCGGTCCGAAGCAATAACCGTAAATCGAATCCCCACCATCACTGGTGGGGAATTTTTTATATTAATTTTTTCTAGAGGAGTTGATCGATACGGCCAATGTCTCGAGGGAAGGCCGAGGCTTGTTTGACGTTTGGCAGATTCAGCATTCTGGCAGTGATGCGCTCAAGACCGGTAGAGCAGCCGCCATGCGGAGGCATGCCGTACTTGAAGGCCTGGAGGTAGAAGGAGTACTTCTCTGGGTCCATACCTCGGCTTTTTATCTTCTCTACAAGATCATTGTAGTTATGGATGCGCTGCGAACCGGAGTTGATCTCCAAGCCGCGGAAGAGCAGGTCGAAGCTCCTAGAAAAGGGCGCCTCTGAAGGCTCTTCATATGTGTAGAAGGCTCGCTTCTGTGTCGGGAAGGCGGTAATGAAGACGAAGTCGCTGCCATACTCGCGGAGCGCATAGTCGCAGATCTGACGCTCGTGCTCCGGCTCGAGATCAAGCTCGCCGACCGCCTTGCCGCCGTACTCCTTCTCAATAATCTCCTGCGCCTTAGTCAGAGTGAAGACCGGGAACTTAGCGCCCATGACGGGTACAGGAGTACCGAAGCGCTTGAAGATATCTCCATGCCTCTCGGCGACCTTCTTAACCGTATCGCGCACCACCCTTTCAAGCACAGCCATCACATCGTAGTGGTCATTAATGAAGCCCATTTCGAAGTCCATCTGGGTCAGTTCGGATAGGTGCCTAGTGGTGGCCGACTTCTCGGCGCGGAAGATCTTGGCGGTAGTGAATGAACGCTCGAAAGGGCCGACCATAATCTGCTTGTAGAACTGCGGGCTGGTGGCCAGGTAAGCTGTCTTGTCATAAAGGTAATCAACCTTGAATACGGCCGCTCCGCCTTCTGCATCGCCGCCGACAAGAGCCGGGGCCTGGAACTCGGTGAAATTCTGATCGCGAAGAGACTGGCGATAAGCCTCGATAAGAGTAGCTTGAAGAGTGAAGATATCTTTAGCCTTCTGTGAACGAAGAGTATAAGGTAGATAGTCTAAGTAAGTATCGAGATTGACATCAGTACCCAGCTCGAAGGGCAAGTCTGCCGCTTCAGAGAGGACCTTGATGCCGAGAATCTCGAGCTCGATATCACCGTTCATCTTGTCTGCCTGTACATTCTTCTCCGGTCGCTTATTGACCTTGCCGGTAACCTCTACAACCCACTCCGGGCGAAGCGTCTGGCCCACCATATGAGCCTCTTTAGCATTCGGCAAGATCACCCCCTGCACATGGCCGGAAGCGTCTCGGAAGTCGAAGAAGATGAGCTTACCCTGATCACGGCGGACATCCACCCAGCCGTTGATCACAACCTCCTCCCCTACCTTGCCCTTAAGATCTTTAATATATGTCCTCATATTTCTAATATTTAATCTTCATCGCCGTCTTAACCTTGTCCATCACCTCCTCGGCACTAGTTCTGGCACGTCCTCCCCCGTCCTTGATAACCCTCATAACCTCATCGTCAGATATATCTTTGCGGCGCGACTGGAACTCACTAGTAAGTTTAGCAATAGCTTCTGCCAGCTCCTTCTTGAAGCCGCCTATCACCTGCTTGCCCGCCATATGCTCTTCCATAAACTGTTTAGTATCGACTCCAAGCTCCCGGGCAATAGTGAGCAAACTCTCAAGACTTGCAGACATCTCACCCTCCTTAGCCGTCTCGGCTCGCGAGACCTTCTGCTTTATAACCTCGGCATTATCGGTCATAAAAATTGCTCCCTCTGGATAAGATTTGCTCATCTTGGAGCCGCCCTTAAGCGATAGCACCCGGAGGTTAGCGATGCTCTGGGCCTGAGGCAAGTTGAAGATCTTCCCGAACTCATTATTGAACTTCTCGGCAAACTCGCGCGTCTTCTCCAGATGCGGCAGCTGATCGTGACCGATCGGCACGATGGTAGCATTGTGGATCAAGATGTCTGCCGCCATGAGCACCGGATAGTAGCCAAGGAGCGCAGTAGCCTGGCCAGCCTCTTGATTGACCTTCAGCTTATCCTTGAGAGTCGGGACACGCATGAGATCGTTGAAGGTAGTGTAACGAGACAGGAGAAGTGCCAAATAAGCTACCAGCTCGCCAATCTGGCCCTGCCGCTCGCGTCGCCCTTTTCACCCAAGCTGGCCCGGGGCGACGCCGAGCGCCGGAAAGCGTTAGGCAGGTGGCGGGCCTGGGGAGTAACTCAGCGCGACCCCGCCCGTCCACTTCTTTGGATTCATGCTCCGTCGGTCGGCGAAGGTCTTCAGGCCGAAGCGGTGCTTCGTTATCTCCGTGCCCGCAACCCCCGCTGGCAAATCGCCTTCACATTCTTCAGCACAAGCGC
>CAYUNB010000004.1:0-8945 GCA_964446095.1 uncultured Candidatus Saccharibacteria bacterium | reverse complement strand
TGGTACATCACTGCCAATCTGGCTTTGAATGAAAAGATGCACACGGCCGAACTTGATATGATCGGCCAGTCCGAAAGCTAAGTAGTCTTTAACCACCTCATAACGGTAAGCATGGATGGTCTCGGGCTTATTATCGGTCAAGCCGTGAAGGTCAGCCACAAAGAGATACACTTCGGCGTCCTTATGCTTATCAAGTATATCCATGAGCGGCTTCACAGCCCCTAAATAGTTGCCAATATGAAGATCGCCCGTCGGGCGTATACCTGTCACGATAATCTGTTTCTCGGCCTTTTCCATAATTTAGATACTAACAAAAATAGGCCGCAGAGACAAATAAAAAACACCCCGCACCAATGTGGTGCGGGGTCCTGGAGCGACAAGCCTTCAGGCGCCGATCCAGAGCTCGGAGTTCTCCTCGTCTTCTACGCTAGTGATCGCGTACTGAACACCAGCACCATCAGTCCAGAGTGTGCCGGCGCGGCGTTCGACCTCGATGTAGTCATGCATGGGCATACCGCCCCGCATATACTCAATCATAACGTTCGCCCGGTTGCTTTTGGGACTGCCGAAGAGCTTCGCCTCGACCGCGTTGGGCTTATCACCGAGAATGCGATCGAGCTGATAAGAGATGAGCTGAGGAATTCCCCTCTCCACTTCAGCCAGGAAGGTCGGCAGCAGACGGCCGACCATATTGAGGGATTCGTTCATGGAACCGCGATCGATCTTCGCGATGATCGAGTTTATCTTCTTGCGAGCTTCGTGTTCGACCTCGGCCGCCGGCTTGCCAGACGCCAGCTCGCGAGCAATATAGCGCTCGCGGATAACTTCAAGTACGCCAGCGTGAAGATCGGAAAGCTTCTGTACCGCGACCGGAGCAGCTTCGAGAAGATAATCCTCCCCATCGCTCGTGATCACGCTCATCTCATTCATGCGATCTCACTCCCTTCCAGTTTGAAAATAAAGGTTCTTTTACCTTATTATTGTATCACGATTATTATTTATAGTCAAGCTATCTCCCAACCAAAAGGAAGCGGAGGATTAAAGCTATAAGGAAAGAGGCGACCTTGTAGCGGCGGTCGTATTTAACGAGACGAGTCAGGAAGCTCTCCCGGCCTTCAGGAGAGAGCTCATCGAGGAACATCTTGATCTCATAGGCCAGTTTCTCGCTGTCGACAACCTTAAGCACGCCATTCCTGGCGATGCTGATCGTACCGCGTTCTTCGGACACAATTATGATCAAGGCATCCGTCCTCTCCGAGAGGCCGAGACCGGCCGTGTGCCGCGTACCGAGGTTGCCATACTTCTTGAAATTTTCTGAAAGCGGCAAGTGGGCTCCAAACTTAGTGATCAAACCATTCTCAATGATAACAGCACCATCATGGCCTGGAGTACGGGTGTCAAATATGGAAAGAAGCAAGGGCTCGGAGACCATGCCGTTCATCTTATAACCACCCTCGAAGAAGCGTTCGGCATGATTCCTGCCAACGAGAACGATGAGGGCTCCGATCTTCTTTTTAGAAAAATATTTAATCGAGTTCGTCACCATTTCGACTGATTCCTTGTGGATCGGTATATCCTCGTCGGCGAAGGGATTGAAAAACGAAACAGAAAAGTTCTCGAAGAAGCGCCGTAGCTCCTTCTGGAAGAGCACTACGAGAATAATAACGAAGAAGGAGAAGAAGCCGCTGAAGATAGATGTTGTGAGTTTAAGGTTGAGGAAAAATGCCACAATATATACCAGCACCAGCGTGGCGATGCCGCGGAAGATGAAGATCGACTGAGTCTTGCGGAGAAGCGCCAGAGCAGCATAGATAAAAACCGCCGTGATCGACACGTCTAAGAGGTTCAGCAGATTTGGTAAGGTCATATACGATAACATCTCTTGATTATACTAAACTCTCATACTTTAATACCCAAGCAACCGCTTCGACTTCTCATGCTCCCTTATCTTCTCATGCGCCTTAGCCTCGATCTGCCTAATACGTTCGCGGGTCACACCGAACTCCTGGCCCACCTCTTCGAGCGTTCTCATGACGCCATCAATAAGGCCGTGGCGCATCTCCAGGATCTTGCGCTCCTTAGGCGAGAGGTCATTTAATATATCTTTAATTTGATCAGAAAGGATACGGCGAGCAGACTGGTTGTCAGGCGAGATCATCTTATCGTCAGCGATAAACTCGCCAAGCGTAGAATTATCATCGTCGTTGCCGACCGGCGTCTCAAGCGATACAGTGCCCTGATCGATGCGCTCGATATTATGGATCTTCTCTACATCGACGCCCATTTCAGTAGCTATTTCGTCGGCGAGCGGGTCGCGGCCCAAGTCTTGAGCCAAGCGCCTGACCACCTGTTTGTACTTAGCGATCGTCTCTACCATGTGGACCGGGATCCTGATAGTCCTCGACTGATCTGCCAGAGCACGGGTGATAGCCTGCCTGATCCACCAGGTAGCATAAGTAGAGAATTTATATCCGCGAGTCCAGTCGAACTTCTCTACAGCCTTGAAGAGACCGAGGTTACCCTCTTGGATGAGGTCGAGGAGCGTTAGGTCACTGGAACGGCCGATGAACTTCTTAGCAATGGAGACGACGAGCCTCAAGTTGGCCTTAACCAAAAGATTCTTAGCCTCTTCATCGCCTTGCTCGATCTTCTTGGCCAAGTCCTTCTCCTCCGAAGCAGAGATCAATTTATACTGGCCGATCTCGCGAAGATACATCTGGACAGAATCGAGAGAGGAGGTGCCGAGGAGCCCCCCGCGTCCGCTGCGCTCTGGCAGAAGGTCGTCGGAGTTGTCGCCAAGCAAGCCGCCGCTGTCGAGGATGTCGATGCCGAGCGACGAGAGACGATCATAAAGCTCGTCTAAGAAAAGAACGTCCTCTTCGATCTCGGGGAACTCTTTAAGAATCTCGTTGTAAGTAACGAAGCCGCGCTTCTTGCCGAGCTGTATAAGGCGGTCGGCATGCTTCTCCCAAGCAGCCGCGCCCTTAGGAGCGTTAGGGACCGAGAAGCCCTTCTTGCCTTTCTTCACAGCCTCTGCCTTGGTCTTCTTGGCGGCCCTCACTGGAGCTGGCTTAGCCGGCTTCTTCTTCGGAGCCTGCGCTTTAGCCTTCTTTATCTTTTTTTCTTTGGCCATATAAATATTTTATTTATTATGCTTAACATTAGCCAGCTCCTGGCTCACTCGCGCCGCTTCTTTTAATTGCTCCTCTATCTCCACTTGATCTACCGATGCCTCCGCCCTCTTTAACTTGAATCTCGTGTTGTTGAGATTATCCTTGAGTTCCTGCTGATGCAGATCGGCAACCATCTCTCGCAAGTACTCCTGCGTATCATGTCCGCCGGCGAAAGAGATCTCTGCTTCAAATATTAAACTATCTCTTTTATCTTGCAAAATCTGCTGGAGCAAGTGATACCTCCCCTCCCCCGCCACCCGTTTCAACTCCGTCTCGATCTCATCAAGCTCCTTCGACTCCGGGGTTACCGCTCTCTGCCAGAAGATGAGGCCGATAATCTTTTTCAAGAGCGTTTCTGAACGAGAATATTCGGAAGCACTTATAGGCTGACTGTCGGCTGTTTGGGGTTGAGCTGTTGCGTCGACCGACAAGGTTCGAAGTGCTTGCCAGATCGGCGCCTCGTCTATGCCGAGCTTCCTGGCGATAAGATTAACGAAGTGAGCCTGTTCGATACTGCTCTTTATCCTTGCCACATAAGGCAAGACGAGCTTCTCCACCTCTATTTTAAATAGCCTCGGCTCATAGCCCCTCGCCTCAAGCACCTCCAAGTAGAAATCAATTATATGCTTAGCCTCATCCACCGCTTGCGACCATCTCGTCTTGTCCTCAAGTATCAAATCAGCGGGATCGACACCAAGCGGCAGCTTAGCGGCCCTGACATCCATACCAGCGGCTAAGGCCATATCGGTGCCGCGGTGAGCAGCCTTGAAGCCGGCTGCATCGCCGTCGAAGGCCAGCACGAGGCGATTAGCCAATCTCTTAATGTTCCTTATATGCTCGTCGGTCAGCGCCGTACCCGACACTGCCACTGTATTAGCGATACCCGCTTGATGAGACATCAATAGATCCATCTGACCCTCGACCAGAATACATGTATCGCTCGTTCTCATAGCAACTCTCGCCTTGTCGAAGCCGAACATAACCTTCGACTTATCGAAGAGATCGGTCTGAGGGCTATTGATATATTTGGCCGCTTCTTTATCTGCCGAGCTCGGCATAATACGACCGGAGAAGCCGACTGTCAGGCCAGAGACATTGGCAATCGGAAACATGATCCGATTCCTAAAGCGATCGTAATAGCCTTTCGGAGATTTGATCGTCAGCCCCGTCTTCTCGATCTCCTGGTCTGTAAAGCGCAAACTTTTAAGATGGTCGTAAACGCTCCGCCAAGAGTCGGGCGCGAAACCGATCTTCCAAGCGGCGATCGTCTCCTCAGTCAGTCCGCGCTTCTTAAGATATTCCAAAGCTTGAGGATTTCTCTTAAGCTCTTTCTGATAAAAGAGGACGGCGTTTTCGAGCGCTGATATCAGCCGACCCTTCTCCGAGCGCGCTCCTGCATCCTCTCTCTCTATCTTAACGCCGGCCCTCTCGGCCAAGATCTTCAAAGCGTCAATGAACTCTACCCCCTCGATCTCCTTAACGAATTCGAATATATCGCCGCCCTTATTACAGCCGAAGCAGTGGAAGCTTTCGCGAGCGGGCGAGACGTAGAAAGAGGCTGTTTTCTCGTTATGGAAAGGGCAGCGAGCCTTGAGGTTGCTGCCAGCCTTCTCTAACTTCAAGTATGATCCGACAACGTCAACGACATTAAGCCTAGACTTAATCTGTTCGACGGTTGTTGCCATATTTTATTTAAGTTGGAATTATAGTTCTACCTCCTTCTCTTCGGCAGCAACCTCCTCGGCTGAAGCCATATCGCGCCTGAAGCCGGTACCGGCTGGAATCAAGCGGCCAACGATAACGTTCTCCTTCAAGCCGCGGAGAGTATCCATGCCGCCCTGAATAGCTGTGTCGATAAGAATTCTCGAGGTGTTCTGGAACGAAGCTGCCGAGAGCCAGCTGTGGGTAGTGAGAGAGACTTCGGAGATACCGAGTACCATCGTCTCGCCGGTAGCTATCTCACCGCCAGCCTCCTTAACCTTCTCATTCTCAACCAAGAGCTCGGAGTTCTCGACGATCTCGCCCGGTACGAATCTGGTGTCGCCGGCCTCCTTTATCCTCTTCCTAGAGAGCATCTGGCGTACGATGACCTCGATATGCTTTCTAGAGATCGAAGCGCCCTGCAGAGCGTACACCTTGCTGACTTCGTTCAGGATATAGTCTTCAGCCTTGGTCTTGCCGCCGAGAGCGAAGAGGTCAGATATGTTGACGGAGCCATCGGTCAGAATGTCACCCTTGTTCACATGCTGGCCCTTCTTAACAGCTATAGTACGGAAGAAAGGCACCTCAAGAAGCACGGAGTTGTTGCCAGCCTTGGTGCGCTCTTCAGCATCAACCAAGATAGTGATGGACTTATCCTTGCCGTCATTGACGATCTCCATAATAGAGCCGGAGGCCGAAGCTATAACTGCCGCATTCCTTGGAGCGCGCTTCTCGAAGATCTCCTCAACTCGAGGCAGACCCATAGTGATGTCGCCGCCAGCTTCAGACACACCTCCAGAGTGGAAGGTTCTCATAGTGAGCTGGGTGCCCGGCTCGCCGATCGCTTGTGCGGCCACGATACCGACCACTTCGCCCATCTTGATCATCTCATGCTTGCCGAGGTCGAGACCGTAGCACTTCTGACAGATACCGCGGAGAGCCTTACAGGTCAACGGAGAGCGTATAGTCGCCTCCTTGATCCCCTTAGACTCGATCTCCTTGGCGTCATACTTAGTCAGGAGAGTACCCTTCTTGAAGAGCACGTTGCCCTTGTCGTCCTTAACATCCTTAGCCAGGACACGGCCCTTGATGATGCCACCAATGCCGGAGTCGATACCGGAAATATTGTCAGTAGAGATAGTCCTGCCCTCCTTCTCGCCGCAGTCCTCTTCGGCCACGATCACATCCTGTGATACATCTACAAACCTGCGGGTCAGATAACCAGCCTTCGAGGTGTTCAAAGCGGTGTCGGCGAGACCCTTCCTGGAACCGTGAGTGGTAACGAAATATTCGAGCGGAGAGAGACCCTCCTTATAAGACGGGATGATCGGGAACTCGAGAGTCCTACCGGAAGTGTTGATGATAAGGCCCTTCATGCCGGACATCTGGCTGATGTTACCGATCGAACCTCTAGCGCGGGAGGTCACCATGTCGTAGATACCGCCCTTCGGGTCGAGAGTGCCAGGGATAAGCTTCTGGATATCGTTCCAAGCGGCGCGCCAGGTGCCGACGATCATGCGGTAGCGCTCTTCCTCGGAGATGAAGCCCTCGTCATAATGCTTCTCGATCTCGGCTACAGCCTCGTGCCCCTTCTTGATGATCTCGGCCTTGCCCTCCGGAACCTTCACATCGCCCATCGCCCAAGTAATACCGGAGCGAGTGACATATTTGAAGCCGAAGTTCTTAACCTTATCGAGTATTGGAGGGACAGCATCCGGACCGTACTTCTCGATCAAGTCCTCGATCATCTTAGCCAGCTCCTTGCCGGTGATCTCCTGATTCATGAATGGCAAGTCTGAAGGCAGGACGCTGTTGAAGAGGATGCGGCCGACAGTCGTCTCAAAAACCTTGCCGCGATACTCGCCGTACTTAGCGGTGTCTGAAGCTAGAACCTTAACCTTGGACCTGAAGCCCAACTGGCCGAATTCATAAGCAGTGATGGCGGAGTTTGGAGTCGGGAACATCTTGCCCTCGCCCAAGTCGCCCGGCATCATCTTGGTCATCCAGTAGCAGCCGAGCACGATATCGAGCAGCTTAGCAGAGACAGTCGGGTCGCCGGAGCCTGGCTTAAGCAAGTTCTTGTTAGAAGCCATGATCTCCTTGGCCTCTCTCTGTGCTTCTTCGGAAAGTGGTACGTGTACAGCCATCTGGTCGCCGTCGAAGTCAGCATTGAAGGCCGAACAGACCAACGGATGGATCTGGATAGCGTTGCCCTCGATGAGTATCGGCTGGAAAGCCTGAATACCGAGCCTGTGCAGAGTCGGAGCGCGGTTCAAGAGCACATATTTGTCTTTGATCACCTCTTCGAGGATAGCCCAGACCTCCGGTACGCCGTCCTCAATCAGACGACCTGCACCGCGGATGTTAAAGGCGAGTTCACGCTGTAAAATTTTAGCGATAACGAACGGTCTGAAGAGCTCGAGTGCCATATGCTTAGGGAGACCGCACTGGTGGAGCGAAAGCTCAGGACCGACAACGATAACGGATCGGCCAGAGTAGTCTACTCGTTTACCCAAGAGGTTCTGCCTGAAGCGGCCCTGCTTACCCTTCAAGATGTCAGCCAGAGATTTGAGCGGACGGCGCTGCGACTGGCTCATAGCGCCAGGAGATCCGGCAGTGTGGCGGATAGAGTTGTCTATAAGAGCATCAACAGCTTCCTGCAGAATGCGCTTCTCGTTCCTAGTGATGACGTCAGGCGCATTGATCTCCATCAGCTTCTTCAAGCGGTTGTTGCGGTTGATGACGCGGCGGTAGAGGTCGTTGACGTCGGAAGTAGCATGACGGCCGCCTTCGAGAGCAACCATCGGGCGAAGTGCCGGCGGGATGATCGGTATAGCTTTGAGGAACATCCACTCTGGGCGGAGTCCGGCCTTCTTCATGTAGCTTATAAGATTGATGCGCTTCTGAAGCTTGATCCTCTCGGCAGTATTGACGGTCTCTAGCTTCTCGGTGAGCTCGTTGTATAGAGCGTCGAGGTCGATATTCTTGAAAGCCTTGTAGATAGCCTCAGCGCCGATATCGGAGGTGAAGACTGAGCCATACTTAAAGGAGAACTTGTGATGAGTATTCTCATCGAGCACGAGTCCAACGCGGATCGAAGAGATCTCGCGCTTAACTTCAGCGAAAGAGTCCTTGATCTTGGTGATCGCCTCTTCGGAGGTGACGCTCTTGATCTTCTGCTTAAACTCACGATCGAGCTCATGAAGGATACTCTGCCTAGCCTCTTCGTTCACCTGGGTAACGATATAGCCGGCGAAGTATATAACCTTCTCCAAGTCAGCGACAGAGAGATCAGCCATCATGCCGATTCTGGATGGGATACCGCGAAGGAACCAGATGTGAGCGACAGGCGAAGAGAGCTCGATGTGGCCCATCCTCTCGCGTCGGACAATAGAACGCGTTACTTCCACTCCGCACTTCTCGCAGATGATATCCTTGTAGCGGATCCGGCGATACTTGCCGCAGTAGCATTCGTAATCCTTCTCCGGGCCGAAGATCCTCTCGTCGAAGAGGCCGCCGCGCTCGGAGCGCTGGGTTCTGTAATTGATAGTCTCCGGACGGGTAACCTCGCCGTATGACCACTCCTTAATCCTCTCTGGAGAGGCTAGTTTCAACTCAATGGCGTTGAAATCGAGATTTGTCTCTGTTGTTTTCATAGCCTTCAATTATTAATTATCCTTCTTAATATTCTCCAGTTCGACATCTAGAGCTAATCCTCTTAATTCATTTAACAATACATTGAACGAAGCTGGGATATTCGGAGTCTTCACCTTCTCACCCTTGACGATCGAGTCGAAGGCGGCAGCGCGGCCGGTGATATCGTCAGACTTGATAGTCAGCATCTCGCGGAGCATATACGCCGCACCGTAGCCTTCCAGTGCCCACACTTCCATTTCGCCGAACCTCTGGCCTCCGCCCTGAGCCCTGCCGCCAAGAGGCTGCTGGGTGATGAGCGAGTATGGTCCGACAGATCTCATGTGAATCTTGTCTTCAACCATGTGGTGGAGCTTCAAGATATACATATAGCCGATAGCGACATCCTGCTCGAACTGCTGGCCTGTCTGACCGTCG
>CAYUNB010000003.1:0-27586 GCA_964446095.1 uncultured Candidatus Saccharibacteria bacterium | reverse complement strand
CTATTCAGCCTCTATCGCTCTCTCCTTCGCTCGGGCTAAGGAGGCGAAGCGCGAAGAGTATCCGGAGTTGTATAAAATTATAGAAGGGCTCTGTACCGAAAGTCATCTGCCTATGCCCAAGATCTATACAACTTCAGAACGTCAGATCAATGCTTTCGCTACTGGCCGTAATGCTGATAATGCTGCCGTAGCTGTTACAGCCGGAGCGCTGGAGCGTCTCAGCAATCAGGAGCTTGAAGGAGTCTTAGCTCACGAACTCTCGCATGTGGTGAACCGCGACATTCTCGTCTCTACCGTAGCGGCAGTCCTGGCAGGAATCATCTCCATGCTCGGCGATATTTTCCTCCGCTCACTTATCTTCAGTGGAAGTTCTTCTGGACGTAAACGAGATACTAACCAAGAAGCCTTTTTTATCTTCGGCATCATCCTATCTATTCTAGCGCCGATTGGCACCATGCTTATCCAGCTCGCTATTTCTCGCCGGCGAGAGTCACTAGCGGACATTTCAAGTGTTAAGTTGACCGAGAATCCTGACGGACTTATCTCGGCTCTGCAGAAGATCGCCGCTGATCAAGTGCCGATGCTATCGGCTAAGGACTCAACTGCTCATCTTTGGCTAGACAACCCCTTCAAGGGAAGCAACACCTCTTGGTGGAGATCTCTTTTTATGACCCATCCGCCTATCGAGGAACGCATCGCTGTTCTCCGTCGGCTCTCGTAATTTTTTAAAAGTTTTTATTCTTAGCGATCTTTGCCTTGGCTGTCTGCCAGACCTCGACTATTTCCGAGTTGTCCAGTATCGATAGTAAGGCGATAGCTGTAATGATTCCAACTATGCCTGCCGATAAACCTTGCATGAAGATGCCGAGCGAGGTCCGGGTATCGAACACTCCGCTGAAAATATTCAGATAGTAGTAGGCTACCGCGCCCATGGCCAGCGAACTTATGAGTACTTGGAAAATAGTTTTAACTACCGGTTTAGAAAAGTTCTTAAAATCTTTCTCGAAGACGAGCCAAAGAGCGGCGGTATTGAAGAGCTCGCCGATAGACCAGCCGAGCGGCAGGGCCAGTACGATAGTGCCCGGCACATCCTGCACTTTCAATATTGCTTCGAGGAATCCCTTGAAAGCTGGCGACTTCTGATAGACAACCATGAAGAGATAACCGAGGATGATGGTGGTCGCTGCGTTTATAAATTTAGCGATAAATGGCTTCTTAGTATTGCCAGCGGCGTAGTACGCTCTGACGAAGAGGAGAGTCAAGTTCTGGAAGACGACTGAGATAGCGAAGATGGCCAAGCAAGCTGCTGTCAGGCGCGTGTCAGACCAGCTGAAACGGCCGGAGCCGAGTATAGTGCGTACGATCTGGGCGCGCAAGACGACGAAGAGTGTCGCGAAGGGGACCGACCAGGAGATTATGTGCCGAGCTGAGGCTGCAGCTTCTTCTTTAAACTTCTCTGTGTGGCCGTCGATATAATATTTAATCAATATCGGAAATGCGGCAAGCGAGTAGCTGATCCCGATCGTCGAGACCGGCACGGACTGCAAGTTGTAGGAGAAGTTGAAGACTGCGATCGAGCCGGTGGTCATGAGCGAGGCGAAGGAGACGAGGAAGATGAATGAGATGTTATCGGAGCCGAGCGTGAAGGTACGAGGGATCGAGACTAAGAGCACTTTCCTGATCTCTTGCCAGTCGAAGTGAAGGTGCTCTCGTCTGGGGAAGAGCTCGTGTTCGATGATGAAGGGTATCTGGATGGCGAAGTGTAGGAATGCACCTACGATGAGCCCATACGCTAGACCGATAAGGCCGAAGTGCGGGTAGAGGAAGAGAATGCCGCAGATGATGCTGACATTATAGATGATAGGAGAGAGCGCATATAGCAGGAAGCGCTTATGGGCTTGGGTCAGTGTGCCGAAGATATTCGACAGGCCGAGGAAGATAGGCGAGAGCAGCATGACGCGCGTCAGCATTATCGCCTGGCTAAGCTTGTAGCTGTCGAAACCAGGGAAGAGCAGTCCGCTAAGCGCCGGGACGGCTAAGAAGGCGAGCGCGCTGACGCCGACGATAAGCAGGAAGAAGAAGAGAAAGACGTTGCCGATGAACTGTCGCGAGGCTTCATTGCCATCCTTCATCTTATGCATCAGGAAGGGGATCAGTACTGAGACCGAGACCATCGAGCCGACTGTGATAAAGATGAAATCTGGTATCCGGAACGCAGCGTAGTAGATGTCGAGAAGCTGGCCGGCACCGAAGGAGGCGGCTAGAAGACGGTCGCGGACGAGGCCTAAGAGCTGAGACATTATAGCGAAGAAGCTCAAGACATAAGCTGCTTGGTGCAGGCCGCCCGTCTCTCTGTTGATGAAATCCAAAAGCTTTTTAACCATCTTCATGAGTATAGCAAAAAGTTTGTTAATAAAAAAAGCCGAAGATATAATATAGTTATGAATAAAAAGATATATTTTACATTATCAATTTTAGGCGTCCTGTTGCTCGCGTCATCAACTGCTTGGGCGGCTAACGATGCGAGCAACAACTATGGCCTCTCTGTTGCTGACTATGCCAAGGCTCTATATAGCATCGATAGGCTTAAGAATTTTTCGGACTGCATGAAGCCGGTCAATGACGACTATGCGGCAGGAAAGATAACCCAAGATGCATACTACGCTAAGCGTACTGCTTGCAACGATGCTTCGTATGCTTATATAGCGCCGTCGCTGAAGACGCAGACGCTGCAGCCCGCGCCGCTTCCAGAGCTGCCATCCAAGGCCGATCCGGCTGTAGCCGCAAGAGAAGAACAATATAGAAAAAGGTATTTTGATAAATGCATGGCGGATGTTGACCCGGGCAACCAGCAGATGGGAGCTTGCTGTGGTAACTTAGCCGGTAAGGATGCGGCCGATCTAGAGACGAGAGGAGTTTTCGATACGGCTAGTACTGCAGAAATTCCTGTCTATGTCGATGAAGGCAAGTGCGTTGCAAGCGTAGCAGGCAAGCAGCCGGCAGAGATGACTCAAGATGAATTCGTACAGAAATGTCTCACTACAAAATACAAAGATCAAAACAGCCAAGAAGCCGAGAAGCTGTGTGCGACGGACTATCGGGTCGAGATTATCAGAGACCGGATGATGAAGTGCATAAATAACGGACAGTTTGGACCAGTAGGGCAGTATAATGCCGATATCTTGATCGCCTGCTCGACTAATGTCAGAGCTAGTATGGCTTCTGATGCCATTAAGTCCTGTGTCAATTCCGGCACTTACAAAAATCTTACCGATAGCGACAGAGTGATGGGCTGTTTAGATGACTATATGCGAAGTCAGGGTGGGGGAATAGAGTTGACGCCGATCACTTCGAGTCCATCTGCATCTGTAACGACAACCTCTTCTCCGTCGCTTATCAGCCGCATCGCCAGTTTCTTCTCATCTCTATTCAGCTGGTTTAGAAGATAATAAAAACCCCGCTAAGCGGGGCCGGCTCTTTCTAAACTCCTCTCTTGTCATCGTAGAGCAAGATATGAAGTCTCGGCGAGAAGTTGAATCCATACTCTTGGCAAATCGATACAACTTTTTCTTGTAGAGCCTCTTGGTCAAGTTTCGTCTTTCCTTCTGGCATTAGGTAGATTGGTCCCAGAGCGTATTTTTCCACAAGTTCTAAGACTTCCGGCATATCATCAGGGTTCCTGATGACGAATTTGAAGTTCGTCTTCCAGCTGTCAGATAGCTTCTTGAGTGCTGACGGCACGATCCTTTTATATTTATGGTTGTTAGGACCAGAATTGGCGAGTTTCGGTGAACAGTTGATCTGGTCTACCAGTGTCATCAACCGGTCGTAGGGAGGTATTGTGCCGTTGGTTTCAATTTCGATCCACCAGCCTTTCTCTTTAAGCATACCTGCCAGCTCTATGATTTCATTCTGCTGCAGAAGTGGCTCTCCGCCGGTGATAACGAGAGTTTTATGCTTACAGAGTAGAAGCCTCTCATGTACCTCTTTTACCGATATCGGATGAGACTCACTCCGTTTATCATGCTTATCCGGGTGCCTGAATGGCGTGCCCCTCCAGTTCCAGGTGTACGGAGTATCGCACCAGATGCAGGCCAGATTGCAGCCGGTCAGGCGCAAGAATGTGGCCGGCCGGCCGAGCGACTTGCCCTCGCCCTGGAAGGATTCGAAGATCTCATTGACGATCATTGCCGCTCCTTTCACTTGCCAAATCCGGATTTAATATATACTAGAGGGCGATATTTGTCATTACGTCGCGGCGATAGTAGACTATAAAAAATATTCAACTATCGATGAAGGAACTTCTTAAGATTTCTAAATGCGCTGCAGTCTCCTTCCTCTTTCTCGTCTTCGCCGGGAGCGTCTATATGGTCAGGGCAGCTGATAGCGTCGATCTTCCAATGGGAACCTCGTACAACGGCATCGAAGCCTCGGAAGGTCCATCGCAGAATATTCCAGACAGCGGCGCGCCTGCTTCAAGTATCAAGATTCCTATCTTCATCTATCATAGCGTCAGGCCTCACGTACCGGAGTCGGCGCTTCAAGACAAGTACGATATCACGCCCGAGCTTCTCGAGAGCCAGCTTGCCTATATGCGTGATAACGGGTATACGACAATCTCTCTCGATGATCTAGTCCGAGACGTCGAAGCCGGCACTACAACACCCGTGGAAAGACCGGTTATACTAACCTTCGACGATGGCTGGGAGAATCAGTATGTCAACGCCTTCCCACTTTTGAAGAAATATAATATGACCGCAACCTTCTATGTCTTCACGAATCCAATTTCTAAGAAGGAACATTTCTTAACCTGGGATCAACTACGAGAGATGGATCAAGCCGGGATGACTATTGCTAGCCACACACTAACCCACCCATATCTGAATGAGATTTCATCAGATGAGCTCAAGAGAGAGATTACGGAAAGCAAGAAGATTATCGAAGCTGAGATCGGCAAGCCGGTCAGACATTTTGCTTCACCCTTCGGCTATACGGACGCAGAGGTCGTGCAAGATATCGCTCTTGCCGGCTATGCGACTGGCCGAACTACATATGCTGGCGAATATCACTCTAAGAACGATCTCTTAGAGACGCGAGGCTATCTGGTCGACGACAGCCTGGATGATTTCATTAAGGTGCTCAAACAGTAGACGCCATAAGTTATTTATGGTATCGTCTCTAAACTCATTGAACCTTGTAAGTAATATTTCCAGGGAGGTTGCAGATGCTTATCATGAAGTGCCTTATTACCCTCGCATTTTTGATTCTAGGCTCTCTTCTCTATGCAACAGCTAAGAACGGCAGGCAGGCCGCCTCTCTGAGCCGCTCGAATACTGACGATCCTGGTATATCTTGGGCCTGCATGCTGACCACTCTCTATCATCAGCAGCTGGCAAAATATTCTTTTCTTACTTCGCTCTTCGCTGTGCTGCTGACTGAAAGTTATGTCCGACTCAACGGGGGAGTTCACAATAAAGGGCTCTTCCACATCCATCTAGGATTCGCACTGCCGCTCTTCGCTATCCTTGCAGTACTCCGATTCTGGCTGACTGGCTTGAGTAATCCCCGGCAGCATAAGACGCTCGGCTATATCTGTCTCGCTTCTTACGTCGGCACAGTTGTCACGGGCTTGATTCTTCTCTGGAGTTAAGCCGCTAATCCCGCATTCAAGCGGGACTTTTTATTTCTTTTATCTTAGTCTACAATTAAGTTTACTATTATGGATCCAATATCGAGCAAGGGTCGCGACTGGAGCGTATTTCTAGCGAGCGTCTTCTTCGTGCTCGGCTTCTCTTCCGTCTTCTCGCTTTTTGGAGTCTTATTGCAGACGGCCTTGGCGAGCGTCTCCTCGGCCGCAGAGGTCTGGTTGTCTCGGCTCGGAGGCATTGTTATAATTCTCTTCGGCCTTTTCTTGTTGAACATCTTTACCCCTGAATTCTTGTCTCGCGAGCACACTATCGCGGTTAAGTGGCGCTTTAAGTCTTCCTATCTGACCTCGTTTATTTTCGGTGCAGCCTTCGCCCTCGGTTGGACGCCATGCGTCTCGGCAGCGCTCGGCGCAATCCTCGCTCTCGCTACGACCAGTGCCGGCAGCGCCTTCTTCCTGCTCTTCGCTTACACTCTCGGTATCGGCATACCATTCCTTCTGGTCGGACTCTTCACCGCACAAGCTCAGGTGATGATAAATAAGATGGGCCCCTGGCTTCTCATTTTCCAGTACATCTTCGGCGTGCTTCTTGTCGGCATCGGCATACTAGTCTTTACTCAAGAACTCGGGGTCTTAGGCAACTTCGCTATTCTGACTACAATTCTAACTTCCCTGAATTTCGGCACAAGTATCGGCAGCGGCATCAACTCCCTGACTCTCGTGAACTTAGCCGTCGCATTTCTAGCTGGTCTCGGTTCCTTCTTGAGTCCATGCATTCTACCGATCATTCCCGGCTTCCTTTCTTATCTGGCTTCGACAGCTGTAAATAAAAATTAATAAAATTAATGGGAAACGCATCTAAAAATTTAAGGCTTGTCGCTGCTCTGATTATAATCGGCGGTATTATCTGGTATATAGAATCTGCTAAGCCGGAAGCACCAGCCGTACCAGCAGAGAAGGTTGCTGCTCCAGTAGCTGATACATCTACCGACCGACGGGCAATTTTACAAGAGAAGACTGCTAAATATCCTTCAGCGATAGAGCTTATACCCGGAGGCAAGTTCATCAATACCGATCCGATTAAACTTAAGGATTTGATAGGCAGGAAGGTTATCCTTATCGACTTCTGGACATATAGCTGTATCAACTGCTTGCGTACCTTGCCGTATTTGAAGAGCTGGTATGCTAAGTATAAGGACCAGGGCCTGGAGATTATAGGCGTGCATACTCCCGAGTTTGACTTTGAGAAGGACTATGCCAACGTCTCGAAGGCGGTGGCCGACCTCGGCATAACCTATCCCGTCATGCAGGACAACGACTATGCTACTTGGACAGCGTACAACAACTTATATTGGCCGCGCGAGTATTTGATCGATATCGATGGCTACATCATCCACGACCATGCTGGGGAGGGCGACTATGACAACACTGAGAAGTATATTCAACAAGCCTTGAAGGAGAGGGCACAAGTTCTGCACACTGCGCCGATGAGCGATACTACCGCGACTGTACCTGCTGACGAGATCAGCGTTGACGCTTCACAAGTCGGCAGCCCGGAAACTTACTTTGGCTCCGGTCGCAACGAATACTTAGGCAATGGCCAGGCGGGGGTTCCGGGTTCGCAGAATATGCAGCTCCCGCAGTCACCGAACCTCAATGCCTTGTATCTCGGCGGTAGCTGGAATTTCTCTGAGCAGTTTGCCGAGAATAGTTCGGCCGGCGCAGAGGTTGAATATAAGTACAACTCTAAGAATGTTTATTTTGTGGCTAGCTCTAATACTGGAGCTAAAGTTGAGATCTTCGTTGATGATAAGCCAGCGGGTACGATAGATATCAAAGATCATAAGCTTTACCAGCTGGTCAACGGCAAGGATTATGGCCAGCATGTGTTGAGGCTGAAGATCGACGATCCGGGGCTGGACGCATTTACGTTCACATTCGGTTAATATTAAGTTAAGATATTTGGTATGAAAAAAGAGATTGCAGTTTTCGGAGGGGGTTGCTTCTGGTGTACGGAGGCGATATTTAAAATGATCAAGGGGATTATTTCAGCCGAACCAGGTTATGCGGGCGGTACGACTGCTAATCCGACTTACGAGCAGGTTAGTACGGGGCGAACTGGCCATGCTGAAGTGACTCGGATAGAGTTCGATCCAGATAAGATAACTTATGACGAGCTCCTTACAGTATTCTTCGGCACTCATGATCCGACCACCTTGAACCAGCAAGGAGCCGATATCGGCACTCAATATCGCTCTATTATTTTGTACAATTCGCCCGAGCAGAAAGAGAAGGCCGAGAAGTATATTGAAACGCTGCAGAATGCAAGCAAGAGCGGCCGGCCGATCGTGACTGAGGTCAAGCCGCTTGAGGCGTACTATCCGGCGGAAGATTATCACAAGAACTACTATGCCACCCACAAGAATCAGCCATACTGCGAGCTGGTGATTAATCCGAAGCTCGAGAAGGTGCAAGAGAAGTTCAGGGAGCTATTAGCAAGTAATCAATAATAAAAATATGGACGATAAAACAATGCCGAAGACAGAGGAGGAGTGGAAGAGCAAGCTGACACCTGAGCAGTATCATATCCTTCGCGAGGGCGGTACGGAGATGCCTGGCAGCGGTAAATATCTGCACGAGAAGGGGAGCGGTATGTACAAGTGCGCCGCCTGCGGCAATCCGCTCTTCCCTTCGACTGCAAAGTTTGACTCCGGTACCGGCTGGCCCTCTTTCGATCAAGCTCTGCCTGGCGCAGTCAAACTTATCGAGGATAACTCTCTTGGCATGCAGAGGACCGAGGTTGTCTGTGCTAACTGCGGCTCGCACTTAGGCCACGTCTTCAACGATGGTCCGACAGAGACGGGTAAACGGTATTGTATGAACTCGGTCTGTTTGGACCTCGAGAAGAAGGGCGAAAAATAGCTCGCTGACTATATTTACTGAGTTTTACTTTTCGCTTGTAAGGGCTCATAATATATCTATGAAAAAATATTTTGTTATTGGTTCCTTTTTGTTGCTTTTACCATTTGTGAGCTTCGCGAGTATCGGCGATACGCTTAATATTCTCGCTAAAGCCAATGTTATAGCGAATTCTGCCGGTAGTTCGCTCTCTGCCAATCCTGATCTGCAGGCCTCACTTAATTCTGTATATGAAAATATTATTGAGCTGCTTCGCCAAGAGCTTGCCAGCCTTCTGCCGCCGACTGCATCTGTAACCTTTAACACGATCTCTACGCCTATTACTCAAGGCGCACTACAGACTTTCTCTTTCAGCCGTACTCCGGCGGAGAGCATGTCTCCTCTAAGCCTATCGGTTCAAAATGATAAGGGTCGGATAGTAGGCATCTTGGCTGATAAGGTTACTGGCGGAAGCGTCACGTGGCAGGCCGCAGATAACTTCATTAACCCTCGTTCGTATACAGTCGTTGCCATGAACGCCGCTGGCCAGGTTCTTGGCCGCAGTAACTCCTTTATGGTAAGCTCCTCGACTCCAAACATTTCCCCAAATATTACATCTATGTCCCCAGCATCTGCCGCTACCCCAGTTTCGCTCCCACAGATGGACCAGAATGCCGTCGGCTCGTCTGACATCAACTTCGGCTCAATCGGCTTCTGGTCCTTCGATCGGGGATCTAACGACTGTGTGACCAAGGGTGGGGCAATGGTTAATGACGATGGGCGTATTGGCTCCGGTCTCGATCTTAATGGTACCGACGCCTACTGCCAAGTTGCTAATAACCGTGCCTTCTATCCTAAATCTTTCACTCTGGCACTCTGGGCTAAGTCAGCCCCTACCTTCTCAAGCGGTTGGAATGATTCGAACTGGTTCGTCTCTCTTCGCGATCAGTCCGGTTACAATATCGGTCCGGTTAAGGGCTCGAAGTCTGTCCAGTTCATGATACTTGATGATACCAATATGAATCAGAACTCGTATCTCGTCGGCACAGCAACTCCCGACAGTATCACTGACTGGCATCACTATGCGATGACTTATGACGGCGCAGTTGCTAATGTCTATCTTGACGGAGCGCTTATCAGTTCTACCAGTACGATTATTTCCCGCAGTAATGCTGGCAATAATAATCTTAATTTTGGGCTTGACGATGTACTTGGTCAGCCGCATGGTGCCGGTTCGCTGGACGAGATCAGGCTCTATAACCGTGCGATGACCCCTTGCGAAATCCGTTTCCTGGCTGGCAAGGGTTGTGCCGGAATCTCCAGCGCATTTGATCCTTTTGCCAACACTGCTAGCTTGCTGAATAGCGGCAAGTAGGATTTTACTTATTTCTCATTACGTGTTAGAGTATTGGTCGCTCTAGATTTTTGACATGCAAGGAGGAGATGATGAGGAACAGCGCAAGGAAGATTGCGGCGGCCTCTGCTGCCAGGCAGCTTGTGAATGACTTCGATCTTTTTCCGAAGGGCTTTGACCTGAGAGAGCTTGATACGGCACTGGTGCTTGGTACCGGCTGGGGCGATACGCTCAAGCTTCAGGCTGTTAGGGAGAGATCACTCTCCTTGCTCTCTGGCTTCAAGCAGCTTGATGTGCTCGAGGGGCATAAGAGGTCGATTATTTTCGGTCGTCTCAATAATAAACCCATCGTGGCTCTCTCTGGTCGCGTTCACTTGAATGAGGCTCCCGTTGACGAGAGCATTTACAAGATGACGCGCCTGCAGATCGAGATGTTGATTCATCTCGGAGTCAAGAAGCTGATTCTGACGAATGCTGCCGGCAGCTTGTGCAGCTATATCAAGCCGGGAGATATCGTCGTCGCAGATGGGTTCTTGTCGCTCTTCGCGGGGCAGACGCCGTTGTGGGGCGGGGAGTTCTGTTCCCCCGACGATGTGCTCGACAGCGATATGCGCGGCGCGGCCAAAGAAGCTTCTCATGGTCTTATTGAGGCTCATACTGGCGGCTATGCCATGGTCCGGGGACCCTTCTTCGAGGGGCGCAAGTATGACAAGCTCTTTCTGAGGAATACTGGCTGCAGCGTGGTTGGCATGAGCACCTTCCCTGAAGCGTGCATCGCATCGCTCTATAAGGATGAGGGAGTAAGGGTGGTGGCGATCTCTTTCGTCACCAATACCGACTCCGAAGAGCATTCTCATCAAGCCAACCTCAAGAGGGCTAAAGAGAGTTCTGCTAAACTCGGAGAGTATCTTCGCCGCCTTATTTCCAAGATCTAGTATTCGCAAGCTCCGAATCGGTCGGAGCTTTTTATATATAAAAATAAGCCCCTTATAAAAGGGGCTCTCGATCGATCTATCTTTTAGCCGAAGATCTTACTGATGCTGCCGCCGACGAGAGAGGACTCGTCAATCACCTCGGCCAGAAGGTCGTCAATCGGGACGACAGTCAGCCAAGGGTTCTGCTCAAGATACTCATGGGGTCGCGGACAGGTATTGGTAACAGTGACACTAAGGCCGCTCTTACGAAACTTTTCTTCAGCTGAGGCGCCGCCAGAAGGGCATGCTACCCAGTGGGTGGCGATAATTTCGGCAGTCTTGGCCCCATGAGACAAGAGCGCTTTTGCTGCCTTAATGCTGGTCTCGCCGGAAGCGACCTCGTCGTCGAACAAGAGCACATGTTTGCCCGTGAGATCCGTGTCGAACTTCAGGATCTCGATGCCATGTTCGTCACGGCGCTTATCGAGAATAAGTATCGGCATGTCCTTGTGGCAATACTTGGCGAAGCGTCCGGTTCTTGTACCTGCACCTTTGTCGGGCGCGATGGCTATGACATTTCGGAAGTCGCCGTTATGCTTACTTTTGAAATGTTTGCTAAGCACGATCGAGCCGTACAGGTTGTCGACGGGTATATCGTAGAAGCCTTGTCCTTGGTCGGAGTGCATATCCATCGTAATCAGGCGTTCAACCTTAGGGCTCATCTGCAAGATCTTAGCTACGACCTTGGCCGAGATTGGCACGCGCGGCTTGTCCTTCCTGTCTTGCCTGGAATAGCAGAGATAGGGGACAACCAGCGTAATGCTGTCGACCGTCGACAGTGTCAGAGCGTTGATCGACAGAACGAGCCGTATGAGGGCGGTGTTCGGATCGGGGGTACGCAGATCCTCGAAGAGGAAAATCTTCTTGTTCTTGACTGGCGTCTCGATCAGGTTAGGGTAGAGTTCACCGTTAGGGAAGACCTTGCAAGCGAAGGGGGAGCAAGGAAAACTGCCATCGCCATACTTCTTGTTGAGAATCTCACTGACGTTCTTGGCCATCCCCGCCATGCTATCTGAAGCAAGGATCGCGATCGGGCTTTCACACCCGGGAGCCAGCTTGTACATCCGGACCTCCATTTTTCTTGACAAGGTGCTAGATCCAGGAAATATAAAGTAACATTTTTAAGACTTTGAGTCAAATAAAAACACCCAGGAGAATCTGGGCATTTTTATTGCAGACAGGCTTTTGATTATTTGCCGAAGAGCCAGTGCAGAGGCTTCATCAGAGTGTCCATTATTACAGCAGCGAAGTTGGAGTCAACTGGGAGGCTAGAGGTGGTCATCAGTTTGCTGAGCTGAAGTTTAAGACTGTTGAGAGCATTAACATAGCCGGTATATTTTATCTCTATTTCAGTCACGTTATTCTTGTGCGTAGCATTTACACCGTTCTGGCATGCAGTAGGGCCGCCCGCGAAGCCGCCGCTCGGGCACTTTATAAAGGCATTGTTGTATCTCACATTCTCTGCATTAATTTCAGCGGCCTTCCCGGCAATCTTCTTGGTAAGTTCTGCGATCTGAGCGTTTAGCGAATTAATTTGTCCTGCTCTTATCTGTTGAGCAGTTGGGCTTGGGACTGTTGTTTTGGGTGGCGTAACTGATGTTGTAGGGCTAGGTGTTACGGGCTTAACTGGTTGGCTTACTGGTGCCGGGGCTAATGGAGCTTTTGCTCCAGGCGATGGCATAGACAAGCCCTCACTGTTTGTAGCCACTATGCTGAATTGGGACACATAACCGTCGTGGCGAGGTATATTTGTGCAAGTGGCCGTTATTGCCGGAGTGGAAGAGCTTGGCGCGGAGGTTATGGGCGTGAAGCTGGCAACTTTGCAGTACTGGCTCACTGATGTCAGTGCTGTGGTTAAACCGTTAGAGGTAGCGACGTAACTCATCGATATACCGTATACAGTTGCAAACGGCACAGGCTGCCATTTGAGCATAAAGTTCATACCGTCTGTCGTAGTTACAGTCGGCGCATTTGGTGCAACGGGTACACTTGCCAGGGCATAGGCTGCCGGCAGGGCCATCGAGAGTGCCAAGAGACTGCCGATGATCAATTTATTTTTTTTATTCATCTTATTAGATAATAATATTTGCTAATGGATATATTTTATCATAAGTCTATGTTCTTGCTAGCGGTCACTTTTTCACAGCTCATTCTGTTATAATCTACATAAGATTAACTTCTATATAATATGTGCGGTATCGTAGCGTATACGGGCAAGAAGCAGGCGGCCCCTATCTTGATAGACGGCCTCCGCGCCCTTGAATATCGCGGTTATGATTCAGCCGGTATTTATTTGGCTGGTCAGAACTCGATTAAGGCGGTTGGCCCAGTTAATAACCTGGCTTCTAAGATAAATTCTAAGCATAAAAGCACTGCAGGTATCTCTCATACTCGCTGGGCGACTCACGGCGTGCCTTCGGAGGTTAATGCCCACCCGCATAGCGATGAGATGGGCAAGATCTGGATAGTCCATAACGGCATTATTGAGAACTATAAGGAGCTGAAGGGATATTTAGAGGAGGAGGGATATAAGTTTGCGTCAGAGACCGACTCCGAAGTTGTCGCCCACTTGATCGCCGATAAATTAAAGAAGGCCGGCAAGATCGATAAGGCTATCAGTCAGAGCCTCAAGGAGCTCAGAGGAACTTACGGCTTGGCCATTATGTACAGCAAGGAACCGGAAAAAATTTTCGCGGCACGGATGGGTTCGCCGCTCGTTATCGGCCTAGGTGATGGCGAGAACTTCATCGCTTCCGACCCGGCGCCCATTCTTCGGCATACTAAAGATGTCATCTATCTGAATGATGGCGAGGTGGCGGTCATAACTCCAAAGGGACACTCTATCTTTAATGCTGAACATGTAGAAGTGAAGAGAGTTCCGGACCAGATAGATTGGAATGTCGAGGCGGCAGAGAAGGCGGGCTATGAACACTTCATGCTGAAGGAGATGATGGAGGCGCCCGAGGTGGTCAAGAATACTTTGCGCGGCCGGCTCTTGGCAGGTGACGGTCTGGCTAAGTTGGGAGGGCTAGAGCCGGTGAAGGAGCGGCTCCGGCAGATCAAGCGCCTCATAATAGTCGGTTGCGGCACAGCCTACTACTCCGGCCTCGTTGGCGAATATATGCTCGAAGAGTATGCGGGGATACCCGTCGAAGTAGAAGTCGGTTCCGAATTCAGATATCGTAAACCGCTTATTGATGCGGACACCGCCCTGCTTGCTATCTCACAGTCAGGCGAGACAGCCGACACGCTCGAAGCTATCCGCGAGGCCAAGAGGAAGGGTGCGCTGACGCTCGGTATCGTCAATGTCGTCGGCTCAACTATTGCCCGCGAGACCGACGCCGGAGTATACAACCATGCCGGTCCGGAAATCGGCGTCGCCTCTACCAAGGCCTTCATTTCGCAGCTCACGGCTCTGGCGCTTCTGACTCTCTATCTTGGCCGTCAGCGGCAGATGTCTCTTGTTACCGGCAGAAGGATTGCTAAAGAGCTTGCGGACCTGCCTGCTAAAATTGCCGAAATATTAGCGAGTCGAGAGAGTATTAAAAAATTGGCCTCGAAATATTTAAAGTTTGAAGACTTCCTTTATGTAGGGCGCAAGTACAACTACTCGATTGCCTTCGAGGGGGCACTGAAGTTGAAGGAGATCTCTTATGTGCACGCGGAGGGTTGCGGAGCAGGGGAGATGAAGCATGGTCCGATCGCCATGATCGATGAGAATTTTCCAACCGTTGCCGTTGCTCTTACAGATAGCGTGTATGAGAAGATGATCTCCAATATTCAGGAGATCAAGGCTCGTCGCGGGCCGGTTTTAGCAGTTGCAACCAAGGGGGACAAGGAGATTAAAAATCTTGCCGACGACGTCCTTTATGTACCGAAAACTCTCGAGGTGCTCTCGCCTATACTTTCTGTAATCCCGCTCCAGTTCTTCGCTTACTACTTCGCCACGCTTCGCGGCAGGAATGTCGACAAGCCTCGCAACTTGGCCAAGTCGGTGACGGTGGAGTAATTAAAAAGTCCCCCCTGAAAGGGGACTTGCGCTGTTAACTATTTGGATGCTCTCCAGTAGTTATGATAGGGCCGGCGCCGCAGTCGGGGCAGACATCACCGTCGACCGTGCCGACCTTGTTCGTATGCTTGCATTTATTTCTCTGCAGGTTTCTTAAGAGTTCTTCACCATCCTGTTTTTTTCGAGCGGCCGTTTCAAGCATGATGTCGATATGCCTCTTCCTTCTGCGAATCTCTTCTTGGGTCATCTTACAGTCTCGCCATCTTTATCTCTTTCAAAGAGTAGTGGAAGGCTTTCATCTTGTAGAACTGGTTATAGATCTGCCTCGCCCGCTTATGGATCGCTGGCAGGAGTTCCTTGAGAGTCTCTTCGCTCGTTTTAGTCCAGACCTCCCACATGTGCACTCCGGGGTGCGTGCCGGTGCCGGTTTGATGAATAACCATGAGATTATTGCTTTTGCAAATCTCCGAGATAGCGCTGTTATAGGAGGTGGTTGTACCTATGGATGTCAGATTAAGTTTGTATCCGGTGTTGAACCAGAGCTGATAGTGGCCGATCTTAATCGCATCCGGCGGTCTGATCTCGATTGTGACACTCTTGATAGACATCTTGCCTCCTTCTCTCAATGTGCTACATATAGCCAGAGAAAAATCTAGCATTTTTACCTCGCAAGTCAATCTTATGCTAGAATGTAGGCAGTTAAGTTAAATATAATTATATGACAATCTTAAGTTTATTATGGAGCGGCCTGGCGGTTTTTGTAGCTTCTTACATCTTGCCGGGCGTGCATATTGCCGACTTCACTGCCGGACTGGTGGCGACCATCTTGCTTGCAGTGGTCAATACGATCATAAGGCCGATTATTCTTCTCTTAACTCTGCCGATTAATATTCTGACTCTTGGTCTTCTCACCTTCGCTATCAACGGCTTGCTCGTGCTATTGGTAGCTAAGATCGTACCAGGTTTCACCGTCGATTCCTTCTGGTGGGCCGTTGCCTTCAGTATCATCATGTCGCTCGTCAACATCCTCTCGCACTCTTGGTTTTGGTAAAAATTTTGAACTTATAAAAATTTCATTATAAAACCCCCGATCAGTCGGGGGTATTTCGTTAGTCGAGAGGCAGAGGAATCTTCTTGCCGTGCTTGGGGCTCCATACGGTCGCGAAGTTCTCTTCCCACCATGAGCTGGTGTTGCAGATTTTGTCATCTTCACGAGGCTCGGACGGCGGTTCCGGTGGCGGAGGCGGAAGCTTATCGAGGCCGCTGATACTGAAGTTGTCGTCTGCATCTTCGTAGATGCAGGTGATGATGCTGTCGCCTTCGATAGTCGAGAAACGGGCCATAATGCCGGCATTGATACAGCACTGGCCGTAGGGGTGGTTGAGGCATTCATGAGGGGTCATGAGGTCGTGCTTGCCCTTCTCGACGAAGTTCAGGAGGTTAACGCGCTTGCCGATCGGCTTGTCGGTCTTGAGCACGTCGCCCCGGGTCTGGAGGGTCGATCTGACGTTATCGGGGTTGAGATCGCCCTGTGAGAGCATAACAGCTACGCAGCCAGCCGCATGCGGACAGGCCATCGAGGTGCCGGAAGCGAAGCCATACTTGCCGCCGGGGAGCGTTGAGTAGATGAAGTGTCCCGGCGCGGCACAGGTTGAGTTCGTGCCGTAGTTGGAGAAGTAGGCGCGCTCTTCGCTGCCGTCCTCTTTGAGAGCGGTGGCGGTTACGCACATGACTTCAGGATAGTCGGAAGGATAGTGGGGACGGTTGGTGGCGGAGTTGCCCTTGGCGCAGAGGATCTTAACCTTCTTGTTGTTCGCCGCATACTTGCAGGCGTCATGGAGTACATCGGAGTTGTGAGTGCCGCCGAGGCTCATATTGATAACCTCGGCGCCGTGGTCGGCTGCCCAGACGACGCCTTGGCTGACGCTCTCGTAGCTGCCGCTGCCGCTTTCGTTCAAGACGCGGACAGGCATGACCTTGGCTACGGTATGAGCGATACCGTAGAAGCCGAACTTGTCCGGCTTGGCGACGATCGTGCCAGTCACGTGAGTGGCGTGCATCTCGTTGCCGTTCCTATTGCTGGCATCTTCCGGATCGCCGCCGGCGAAGTTGTGTCCCTTGACCAAGTTGGCCGAGAGAGCAGGGTGCTTCAAGTCGCAGCCGGTATCGACGACAGCGACGAGCACCTGGCGAGTCGGCTTCAAAGCCTTGAGCGCTTCAGCCACCTTCGGCAGCCGCAAACCCCAAGTCTTGTCGTTCCTGACGTTCTCGCCGTCGAGAGTCTGTCCGTGGTCAATATCGTACCTATTGTCTTCATTCGTCTGAATTCGCCAACCATACTCTTCGTCTTCGGGGATGGAGAGCGTCAGCCTGGCATCTTCGAAAGATACAACGTCGGGCGTATCGTCAAGTAGGTCTATTCCCATTGGTTGATGCGAAGTTACCTTCACCCACTTGCCGAGCTCGCCGTCGTTGTGTTCGGGGAAGAGATCTTCGACCGTCGCGTGATCGTGGCGAAGCAAGTTATCGAACTGCACCATGTTGGCACCGTTGTCGACGAGAATATCCCAACCCTGGCCTTCATGGCCGGTCTCCCGGTCATTGAAGATCGGCACGCTTTTCAGTTTGACCAGATAGGTGTAGGTCGGCGCCTCTTGCAGCAGCCAGATCTGGTAGAGTTTGACGATCGAGTAGAAAGATCCAGCGAGCGTTGCCAGAGCCAGAATCAGATAGAAGACAGGATGAACCTTCGTTCTGCAGAAACTCCGCGAACTCTGCGGTACCTTTGCCAGGCAGTTTTGCACCCGCGCTACCTCCTCTATTTACAATATTCAAGGAACGTTGCGTTCCGGTAATCACCTTATCATATCCCCCTATTATCTACAAATGATTTTTTGTTATAATATATACACTTAGTAATAATCTCTTAATTAAATTATATGCCTGAAGAAAAGGGTAAATCGAAGACGGAGTTATCGGTGCCGATGGCGATTATCGTGGCCGGCATAATCATCGCTGCCTCGATTATAGCGACTAAGAACTCAGGCCAAGTCTCACAGTATGCAGTGAGCGGCGGACCGGATAACAACCCTGGTACTGTCGAGCCGGTCAAGCCTGCAGATATCAATATGAGGCCCGTAAGCGCCGACGACCATATCCGCGGCAATATCAATGCTCCGGTTAAGATTGTTGAGTATTCCGATCCGGAGTGTCCATTCTGCAAGCGCTTCTTCGGCACGATGAAGCAGGTTATGGATACTTACGGCGCTAGCGGCCAAGTAGCCTGGGTCTACCGCCACTTCCCGCTCGACTCTCTGCATCCGAAGTCTCGCCATGAGTCTGAAGCGCTTGAATGTGCAGGGGAGCAGGGCGGCGAGGATAAGTTCTGGCAGTATCTTGATCGGCTGATGGATATCACCCCTTCAAATAATCAGCTCGACCCGGCTGAACTGCCGAAGATCGCGAGCTTTATCGGTATCGATGTTACCAAATTCAACACCTGCTTAAATAGCGGCAAGTATGCTACGAAGATTCAGAAGGATGTCGATGACGCTATTGCCGCTGGCGGTACAGGCACACCGTACTCTGTCGTCTTATCTGCTAATGGACAGAAGTTTCCGGTTGATGGGGCCTACCCGTATGATTCGGTTAAGTCGATTGTCGATGTCGCCCTTCAGGGTAAGTAGTTCGGACAAATTTATTAGCTTTTAATTTTTTAGATTATGGACTTACTATTCTATCTCGGCCGCTTGCTTTACGGAGGCTTCTTCATTAAGTCGGCGATGAATCACTTCATGAATGTTAATGCCTTGTCTGGATATGCCGCTTCGAAGAAGGTGCCGATGCCCAAGCTTGCTGTGCTCTTTTCCGGGCTCCTCATCTTTCTCGGCGGACTCTGGGTTGTGACCGGTATATTCGTACAGGTCGGCGTCATTGAGCTGGCCGCCTTCCTTATACCCGTATCATTCATGATGCACGACTACTGGAACGACACTGATATGATGACCAAGATGGGTAACCGCACTAACTTCATGAAGAATATGGCGCTCCTTGGTGCTGCCCTAATGCTTCTTCAGATCCCAGCTAACCCGGCTCTATATTGGGGCTGGTCGCCGTTCTAATTTCGCTGAATCAAAAGAAGGTTGAACTACTAAGTCTGGTCGCGACTTTTCCCTCCTGGCTGGGAGCAGGCAGACTTAGTAGTTCAACCTTCTTGACTAGCGACTACTCATATGCAATTCTAAATTCAGATATTAACACTCTGAAAGCTCTTTGAGCGGAGGTGCCGAGTGCGGAGTACGCTCTGGCTTATCTTCCTGATCTTCCGGCAGATGGGCCGGGAACTGACTCTCGAGTCTAAGCGCATCTTGGCTTCCGGCCGCTTCGGCTGGCGTGACTTGCTCAAGTGGCTGGTCTTTGAGAAGATGCTTGTGCGGGCATATGCCCTGGCTAAGACGATCATCAGGATGAGAGTCGTGAATGTCGAGAAGGTCGAAGTGAACGGTCTCTCGGCCGACATGGCTATCATGCCCGAGAAGCGCCGGCCGTACTTCGTCGAAGGCGATTTCAACCAGCAGAATATCTTCAAGGAGTTTAAGCCAACGGCTAAACGTGCCGACTATCGGATCGTCTCTTTCTACAACGGTCCGGCTGGAGTCTCGATGCTCGACGTTATGCTGATCGCCTTAGTCCGAGGCTGGCGGCCGGCGAGCGTTGATGAGATATTTTCGCTCGTCGAGTCGAAAGATATGAAGAAGTACGGCTTCCGTGACAACTACAGTCTGGCTGCACCCGCGACTATTATCAGACGTTCGAGTGCGATGCTCTCGTTCTGTATTCCCGTCATCTCGGTCCATCTCATCGAGAAGGAGTTCTCTAAAGATAATAGGACCACTGTTAATCTCTTCGATCTGCTCGACAACTATCCGAGCGGCGCGCACCTGCTCTTCCGTGCAAGCTGAAATTTCAATCCCTGCCCTAAGCGGGGATTTTTGCTGCTTGCCCGGCTCTGCACCTATGTTATGCTTTGTCTCATGAATATCGATAAGCAGATCGTCGTCTTGTATCACGCCGAGTGTCCTGACGGTTTCGGCGGGAGCTTCGCCGCTTGGAAGAAGTTCGGCGACGCAGCCTATTATATGGGCGTCTATCATAACACTCTGCCGCCGGAAGGTTTGGAAGGCAAAGACGTTTACACCATCGACTACAGCTACCCTCTGTCGATAGTCGAAGAGCTTTTGAAGAAAGTTAAATCACTGACGATCATCGACCATCACGTCACTAATATTGAGGCGGTGAAGCGCGCAGGAGGAGTTATAGATATGGAGCATTCGGGCGCGGTACTGGCTTGGAGATATTTTTACCCCGATCTGCCAGTGCCCCGGCTCTTCAATAATATAGAAGATATTGATATCTGGAAGTTCAAGCTGCCTTACACGAGCGAGCTAGCCGAGATAACTTCGCTCTATCCGCTTAACTACGAAGTATGGGACAAGATGGTGCGAGAGATGGAGACCGAGGAAGGGCTTCAGAAGTACGTGGCTGAAGGCCGAGTGCTCTTGAGAAAGAGAGACGATACAGTTGCGAAGATTGCCCAGTACGCCGAGGAGGTGGAGTTCGAAGGTCATAGATGCTTGATGGTCAACTCGCCGATCTACACATCGCACATCGCACACTTTTTATACAATAAGCTGCCGCCGATAGGCATCGTCTGGTCTCGCCGCGGGCATAGAATAATAGTGAGTCTTCGTTCTGACGGCTCTGTCGACGTCGCTAAGATCGCGGAGCGCTACGGCGGGGGAGGGCACAAGGGTGCGGCTGGCTTCTCTTGGGACGAGGCTAGCCTGCTTGAGTTGTCGGCACATAGGAAAAAATAAAACTCCCCGTCTCGGGGAGTAAGTTTAAGAAAGCATATTCGCCTTATGGGCTGCGTATAGTGCAGCAGTGGCGCCAACAGAGAACATGCAGATCTTGAAAGCGATCTTCGTCGGCAGCATCGAGAGCCACACGGCAGCCTGCACTCCGGTCAGCGCCAGCCAGATGATAGCGACAGCCAGTACAACGATCGCGATCTTCTTTGGCCAGGTCATGGTATCTAACACCCCCTTTCGTAAACTCTGCAGTCGCAGCCCTGAGGCTTGAGCAACCCTTGCTTCTCAAGTTCACGTTCGATCTGTTCGGCCATCATCAAGTCATTTATCTCCATGTCGCGGCGGCCGCGGTTGAACTCGACCATCGCCTTGTAGATCGCCTGCTTGATATTGCTCTCGGAAGTGCGGACGCTGCCTCTAGCCATCACTACCTCCTCTGTTAAAATCTATACCAAAGAACTGCGACTGGTGATAAGGTTATCACGAAATTTAGAGGCTCACAAATTTCCCTCCTTGACATTTATCTATCCATAAGTAATATATGAATTATAAGGCCCGCAGGGGCATTTTTAATAGGAGTTCAGAGAGTATAGACTTTACGAAGATATTGGGATAAGATAAGAAATCATGGCATTTAAAGATTATATCAACGAAACTAAGGGCGAATTGCGGCACGTTAGCTGGCCTACTCGCAATCAGACTATCAACTACACAGTGATTGTTATTGTAATTTCCCTAGTTACAGCTGGCTTACTTTCGTTATTCGATGCCGGGTTCGTATCGCTTTTGGAAAAATTCGTTTTAAAGAGCTAACAAAAAAAATGTCAAAGCAAGATTCACAAGGTGAGAGGCACTGGTACGCGGTTCATACCTACGCTGGTTATGAGAACGCGGTTTTGCGCAACTTGAAGCAGCGTATCGAGTCGCTTGGCATGGAAGACAAAATCTTCAATGTCGTTTTGCCCGTGGAGAAGAAGGTTAAGATCAAGGGCGGCAAGCGCGTCACTGTGGAGGAGAAGATCTATCCTGGCTACGTGCTCGTCGATATGATCGTGACTGACGACTCTTGGTACGTCGTTAGAAACACTCCGCGCGTGACCGGCTTCGTCGGTGCAGGTGTTCGCCCAGTTCCTTTGGACCAGGCCGAGATCGATATGCTCTTCAAGAGGATGGGCGCCGAGAGTCCTAAGCATAAGATCGACCTCATTGTGGGTGATTTGATCAAAGTTGGCGACGGTCCTTTCAAGGATTTCGAAGGCAAGGTATCGGAGATCGACCAGGAGCGCGGCAAGGTCAAAGTCCTCGTATCAATGTTCGGACGCGAGACTCCAGTAGAGCTCGACTTCTTACAGGTTGCAAAAGTTTAACATTTGATGTAGTTTAGTTTAACAAATATGGCAGAGAAAAAAGTTACAAAGAAGATAAAACTTCAGATCCCAGCCGGGAAGGCTAATCCTGCACCGCCAGTCGGTCCAGCTCTTGGCCAGGCAGGCGTGAATATCGGTGAGTTCATCACCAAGTTCAACGCTGCTACCGCCTCGATGATGGGCGATATTATCCCAGTTGAGATCTCCGTCTACGACAACCGCTCCTTCGACTTCATCTTAAAGACTCCTCCAGCATCGAATCTCCTGATTAAGGCCGCCGGTGTAGAGAAGGGTTCTGGTACTAACACTAAGAAGAAGGCCGGCAAGGTCACCCGTGCGCAGCTCCGCGAGATCGCCGAGAAGAAGATGAAGGATCTCACTGCCGCTTCTGTAGAGGCTGCTATGAATACCGTCGCCGGTACTGCCCGCTCGATGGGGATTGAGATAGTAGGGTAATATAAAATTTAAAGTAAAGAAAAAATGGCCCACTCAATGGGCTGTTTTTGTTGGCACGTATAACAGTTTTTATATAATATTGACTTTTAAATATTAAGTGTTATTCTGATATCAGAAAAGGAGGGATCTAGAATGATCTTGATAAAGAGAGTTCCGGCGCCTAGTCCAGAATATAATGACGCGATTGTCATGCTTGCCGCCAAGAATAAGTCTTACGTCTGTGTTGTTGGCAGAGGTGTTCTTGTTGTCGAAAATGCAAGAGACCTTCATATTATTGGCATGACCGCTCTTAAGGTAGGAGGACAGAGGATAGAAGGGGTAATATCCAACGGCTCTCTAGTTGGTTTACCAGATCTAGGTCTCGATTGGATCGAGAGGGTTGAAATCTATGAGGTTGCCGAAGCGGCTGGTAAGTAGCGCTATTGCGCATGGCGATTCTTCTATTTTTATTTTAAAATTAAGCGATGGATATAAAAATAGCTGAAGCAGTTCCGGAAGACGCAAGGGCCATAAGCGAAGTACAGTATAAAACCTGGCTAGAAACTTATCCGAACAAAGAGGCCGGCATAACGGTGGATGATATTCATGATCGTTTCAAGAACCGCTTCACAGATGAAAGCATCAAGAAGCGGGAAGAATATATGCGAAGTCAGCCCGCAAATCAGAAGACCTGGGTTGTGCGTATGGATGGTAGGGTGGTTGGTTTCGGAGCAGTGATCAAGCATGAAGATAAAAACCAGCTTCAGTCTATCTATCTTCTGCCAGAGATGCAGGGTAGGGGCGTAGGCCGGAAGCTTTGGGAAGAGATGTCTAAGTTCTCCGACCCAAGCAAGGATACAATTGTCCAAGTCGCTACCTACAATGCTCCGGCGGTCGGTTTTTACAAGAAGCTCGGCTTCGTAGATACTGGTAAACGCTTTTCAGATGAGCGCTTTAGGATGAAGAGTGGAGCCGTGATTCCCGAGATGGAGATGATAATCAAAGCCAAATAACTTCTAACTAAACTGCCGCCCGACGATGTTCGCCGGGTGGTTTTTGTTGAAGAGAATTTCGCTGTTTTTGAGGAGATAGACGTTCCGGATGTCGGCGCGGAGCATCTCACTCCAGCATGGCTCGCAGCACCACCAGTGGCCCCAGAGGTAGATGTCGGCACCGTTTGCATCTATACCTTCGGCTGCGGCCAAACGCATGAGCTTTCCTTCAGAATGATTCTTCGGGTGGCAGCCCTCGCAGAGTTCGTAGCCTTGGCCGGTAGGGGAGCCGAGCACGATCCGCTGGCAGATATTCTTCTCGTGGTAGTCGCTGCCGTTGGCAGCCATTTTTATTATCTTACCGTCTTTAACAAGCACGCTGGCGTTCGGCATCACCTTATCGAGCGAGTGACCCTTCGCATGATTTTTCGCCTCTATCATAAAGGGGTTTTCAGTCGGTACGTATACAAAAGCGCGTCCATGTGGCATGTATGGGTAGGCGATTTGCTTCTCATCCATAATTGATATAATTCTAATCAAGATGGCTAAGTTTGACCAGATATATCAGCAGATGATGCGTGAGATTTCCGAGAAGGGCATACGGGAGGTGAATAAGCGCACCGGCCATGAGACTTCAGCGTTACCTGGCCTAACCTTCTCGATCGATATTGAGAAGGAGGGTTTCCCCCTCCTCACGCTTCGCCGTATCCCTATCAAGCTCTTCGTGGCGGAACAGGTCTGGTTCATCTTAGGCGGACGGCGGCCAGACGACTTCTTACATCAGTTCACCAACATCTGGGACGACTTTACCAACCCTGGCGGAGTGGTGACTGTTGCTTACGGCCACCGCTGGCGCCGACACTTCGGCCGCGATCAGCTGGCCGGCGTCATAGACCTGCTATCGGCTGACCCGAGCTCGCGCCAGGCTGTCGTTGTGACTTGGGATCCTGCAAGCGACGGCCTCGGTGGTGTGGCTAAGAAGAATGTGCCGTGTCCTTACACCTTCACTATCAATATCATCGGCGGGCGTCTTAATCTCCATAACATGATCCGTTCCAATGACGCCATCCTCGGTCTGCCTCACGATGCCGGCGGGTTCGCGCTTCTTCAATGCCTCTTGGCACAGAAGCTTGGGGTCAAGCCCGGGGTATATACTCACACTATCTCCAATGCTCATGTGTACGATACTCACTATCATGCCATGGAAGAGATGACGCACCGTGACGCTTCGCACCTCCCGGTCAAGCTTAAGTTGCCTAAGGATAGCTTCGCTCGTGCAGAGAAGGGGGATCAGTCGCTGGTTGAAGAGATATGCGAGAATCTGAAGAGCCAGTACAATCCTGGTAAAAGTATTAAGGGTTTGGAGATCGTTTTATAATGTTAATTCATTACCATGTCAGTCTTAGGCAAGCAGCAGATATTCGATAAGATCAAGAATAAGGAGATCATCTTCACGCCGGCGCTCGATAAGTTCCAGCTCGGCTCGCACTCTATCGACTTGCGTCTCGGCTTCACCTTCATGGTGCCGAAGTTCTGGCATGTGACAAAGAAGGGGCGCGAAGCGATCAGTATCGACTACTTGAACAACAAGGCCGGCAGCCACTTCGAGGTTGTCGAGCTCGAGCAAGGCCAGTGCTTCGACATCTTGCCAGGAGAGTATGTCATATTCTCAACGCTCGAAGCCATCAAGCTGCCGGGCAACATCATGGCCGTCCTCTATCCGCGCTCGTCTGTGAACCGCCGCGGACTCTCTGTGGACCTGACCGGCATCATCGACGCTGGCTACGAAGGCCACTTGATTATACCTGTCAGGAACAACACCAAGAGTCAGACTATCCGCGTCTATCCAGGCGAGCGCTTCTGCCAGCTCGTCTTCGAGGAGCTCTCCGGTACGCCAGTCGAGCTTAGCAAGAATCCATACCACGGGCGCTACAACAATATGGATGTGGTCAAGGGCTTCCTCAAAGAGAAGTCGTCGACAGAGGTCCAGCTTATCTATAAGGGCGACATCAAGAAGCTGAAAGAGAAATTTACTTTACAATAAAATATTCTCGTGGTAGAAGAAAAATAGAGGTTCGTTGACGAAAAGCCTCGCGATCTTACTCGGGGCAGGGAGGTTCTAGATCATGAATACTATGCCGAGGGATCTAGTCCTAGTCCGACACGGTCAATCTGAAGGTAACATAGCGGCGGGGGCTTGGAGGACTGAACATAAGGATCTTTTTACTTCCGAGTTTATTAATCGCCACAGTTGCGACTTTCGTCTGACCGATAAGGGTCGTGAGCAGGCAGCTACTACCGGTAAGTGGATTAGAGAGAATATCTCGGAAACTTTTGATTTCTACGCGACCTCTGAATATCTACGGGCAGTTGAGACAGCTGCCTATCTTGGACTGCCTGAACCCGAATGGCGCCTCGATATCGATCTCCGTGAAAGAGATCATGGGCTCGCTGACGCAATGCATCCTAACGATCGCAAACGTGAGTATGGTTCGGAGATCAAGCGCTTCGGTAAAAATGTTCTTGTTGATCCTCCGCCCGGTGGGGGCGAGTCAATAGCAACGATGAGACAGCGCAGCTGGCGGATTTTCACCCGCTTGCGGCGTAAGGTACCGGAAGGTAAGGCTATCCTCGTTTGCCATGGCGACTTCATCAGGGCTTGTCGTATGGACATCGAGCGTATCGATATGAGGCGGTTCATCGAAATATATAATTTCAACGATCCTTTCTACATGAAGAATTCCGATGATTCGTTCTATCGAATCATGAACGGCCATGTTATTCACTATACTCGGGTTAATCCCACTACCGGGGATGTTACTCCTTACTATGCGTGGATGAGGTCCTTCTGCCCGAGCGCTCCCGATGCTACTTCCGATAAATGGCGGCCGATTGTCCGTAAGAGGTTCACCAACGGAGAGCTTCTCACGATGGCTGCTAAGTACCCGAGAATTATTGCTTAATTGAGTCAGCCCCGTGAGGGGCTTTTTTACTGCTTGAATTCTGCTATCATGGGCATGAGATGATATCGATCATTGTTGCTCTCGACCAGAACCGCGCCATCGGCAAGCATAATGCTCTGCCATGGTACTTGCCGGCGGACTTGGCGAGGTTTAAGGCGCTGACGACTGGCCACCCGATCATCATGGGGCGGAAGACCTACGACTCCATCAGCCGGCCGCTGCCGAAGCGGACGAACATCGTTATCACAAGGAACACCAACTGGCATCAAGAGGAGGTCTTCAAATCTTCTGACTTAGTCGGCGCTATTGAAATCGCTAAGAGGAACCCCGGTGCGGAGGAGATCTTTATCATAGGCGGGGGAGAGATCTTTAAGGCGGCTATCGACTTAGCGGACAAGCTGTATGTGACCGAAGTTGAGGCGGCCGTGCCCGGAGCCGATATTTTCTTTCCCGAGATTCGTGCTAGTATGTGGCAGGAAATAGAACGAGTTCATCACACAAGTGACGAGAAGAACAAGTTCGATTATAATTTCGTGACATATGAAAGGAGATAAGGTGGAAGGCAAGTTTCTAGTTTTAGAGAGTTGCGAAGCTGGGGGTAAGGGTACGATCGCCAAGTTTTTCCAATCATCTCTTCCACTCGATAAGATTATCTTGACGAGAGAGCCAGGCGGGACGGCCTTTGCTGAAGATGCTCGCAAGGTGCTTCTCGCCCCGCGCAACTATAAGGTATCAGCCGCCGCTGAACTCTTGCTTCTTTCAAGTACCAGAGCCGACCATCTTGATAATCTAATTGTTCCGACTCTGAAGTCTGGCAAGCACGTTGTGAGTGAGAGGTTCAATCTTTCTACGCGAGCCTATCAGATACATGGCCGAGAGCGCCAAGACCTCGTACCGCTTCTCGATGCTGTTGAGAATAAGATTATTACTAAGAAACCGGATCTCACTATCTTCTTAGATGCAGATATAGAAGCATCGCTCATGCGCATGGATAAGAAGGGGAGAAAACTCGACCGAATTGAAACGGAGAGCCTTGAGTTCCATAAAGACATCAACAATGGTTATCTGAAAGAGCTT
>CAYUNB010000002.1:10822-30622 GCA_964446095.1 uncultured Candidatus Saccharibacteria bacterium | reverse complement strand
TGCATCTTGATGGTGATGCCGCGCTCGCGCTCGAGCTCCATGCTATCGAGCACTTGTTCCTTCATTTTCCGCTTCTCGATCGTCTTAGTCACTTCAAGCATCCTATCGGAGAGAGTGCTTTTACCGTGATCTATATGGGCAATAATCGAAAAGTTCCTAATTTTCGCCAAAGCTGACATAGCCGTAATAATATACAATCTAGAGATAAAAGGAAAGCGGCCGTCAAGCCGCCTTTCCTTTAAACCCGACAAGCAATAGTCTTAGTTGCCGACGGTATTTGTCTCTGCTGGATCAGAGGTAATAGGTATCTCCTTCTTAGGCTTTTCCTTAACTGGCAGTTTGCTCCTCTTCTCCGGGGCTACAGGTTCATTCTTCGGAGGTACGATGTTATCGAGCGCGCCTCGGCCAGCCTTCAGGTTAACCAGAATATTCTGAACCTCCTTGCTATCCGGATTCAGAGCAAGCACTCCCTCGAACTCGCTAATCGCGTCTTGGTAGTCGCCAAGCTTGCTCTCGCTTAAGCCTAGGAAGTACATGGCGTTAGCATAGTTTGACTGGACGTTCGTAGCAGCCTTCAAAGCTTGAGCGGCGCCAGTATAATCCTTATTCATGTATTTCAAGAGGCCGAGCTGGAATAGGATGCCGACATCAGAGGGCGAGAAGGACGCAGCTTGCTCTGACTTATCAATGGCGCTGGCAAGATTACCCTGTCGAGCCTCGATCTGCGACAAGAGGAATAAGACCTCAGTATAGTTGCTCTTCCTCTGTAGAGCTTGGTTTAGATAATCCTTGGCTTTGTTAAGGTTACCGTTGGCAACTTCAACCTGAGCAAGATCGTAGAAGATGCTTGGATCCTTAGAGTTGAGACCGGAAGCCTTGCTGTATGAAGCTATGGCGAGCTCATAAGAACCGCTGATAATATTCCTTATAGGCATTACCGTCTGCCCTACATCGCCAAGCGATACCCAGTTCTGATAGTTGTTGGGATTAAGTTCTGTCGCCCTTCGAGCGCTGCCGGCAGTAGAGGTGAGATCGTTCTGGAGCTGCTGGAAAAGTTGATCCTTCGGCAAGTTGACATTGCCCGCGATGAGATTCTTCAACCTTATGAGACCGATCTCTGTAAGCGATCTGTAGTACAGATCCTGCTCATCCATGCTGATGGCATTCTTAAGAGACTGCTCAGCTGAATCAAGATTTCCGCTCTGATTGAAGTTGTAGAGTCCTTGCTGGAAGTTATAGAGCGCATCAAACTTCCTGAAGAGCATGTAGCTGACAGACGCAACTGAGATTATGAGTACAACGATAAGCAAAACTGAGAGGAAACCGAGCTTAGGACTATTCAAGAAGGAGAGTCCGTGGCGCTTAACGATTCCTGCATCTATCAAGGCTGCCAAGAAAATGCCGGTGACAACGAAGGTTAAAGAAAGCAGAGCCGTGTCAGTGATATATAAGACTGAAAATGTCCAGAGATAGAAGCTCGCGATGCAGGAAGTCATAATCACATACTGCTCGGCAGGATCGTCGAACGAGGCAACAATAGCCTTGTAGCCGTAATAAGCGAGTGTGAGCAGGAAGAGTCCGGACGCAACTAAGCCAAGAAGACCGAGAGTTGCACCATAAGATATGACTCTGCCAAAACCAACGTTGAAGTCGGTGTGCCAGAAGATAGTTGAGTTGACTGCGTCAGGCTTGTACATCGACCAGTCAGCAGAGAAGGTGTTCGGTCCGGTGCCAAAGTAAAGGCTCTTCTGCATACCAGCCTTAGCTACATCAACGGTCGATTGGAATGACGGCCTTACTTCAAGCTGATAGATACCGTACTTACCGAGCATACTGCCAACCGGACCAGATCCTATATAGAAGAGCACTGAGACGACAAGCAGCCATAATGAAGGTTTATAAATGATATTCTTTAATCCTCCTGACCTCCGCCTCCTAGGACCCTCTTCCTCCGCCTCCGGAGACGATACGCCTCTCCTTGTGAGAGAGTAGATGAATATAACCAGAGAGAAGGCGGCAACAACTGCCCATATCATGTCATAGTTAACGAGTGCAACCATAATGAAGGAGAGCGCCATGAGCAGCCAGGTCCAGGACTTGTTCTGTCTGCCATTAGCGTGGTGAGGAATCTCGACAGCAACCAAGGACATCAGCAGAGAGAGACCGAAAAACACACCGAGATCGTTCCACCTGCCGATAGGATTATCGAGAACTCCTGTACCAGCGAGCTTCAACGGCGAGAATATCTGTAAAAGTTCGACAGCGCCTATTATGAGCGAGACTGAAGCAAGGCCATAGAAGAACTTGAATATACGCTTCTTGGAGTCGAAGAGCGAAGCAGCCAAGAACATCGCTGAGAAGAAAAGTACGATAGCCAGGAGAGTGTCGTTCTCATAACCAAGTCCTGTCAGAGCAAGTCCAGGAGTGCCAGAGACCAGAGCGGAAACGATGAAAGATATGCAAATAAGCAAGCTGGACCAGATAATAGCTCCGCCGGGGAAATTCAACTTGCCGTCCTCAAGTCTTGTGAGCAGCCAGAGCCCAAGAGAGGCCAGTATGCCTACTGAGAAAATGACCTTTTTGACGAACTCAAGCTGGAGTCCGAAGGAACCTGGCAAGAATATAAGCGGCACCAGCAATACAGTCAGCAGAAATACGCTAAACGAAAGCTTGCTTATAAAAGGCATCTTGGAGTAAAGCCGGCTTCTTCGGGAAGATCGATGCGTCCCCTCGGCCGCCTCTGCCTCGGACGAGACATCCTTTTCTTCTTCTTGCATATTTTTTAATTCTTTAATTGATTAATATGGTATTAATTTTATACTCCGGGTTTTAATTAATCAACAACAACCTGGTAATAACTTCTGGATATCTGTTATAATAATCCCTAAATGCAAGAACTACTTATACATTCGGAGAAAATCCACCAAACAGAACATGGCCTATACATCAGCGACCTGGTGTACGGCGCCAATGACGGGATTATCACCACCTTCGCGGTAATCTCCGGCGCGGCCGGCGCTTCCCTTACACCTGGGACAATCGTCATTCTCGGCCTCGCCTCGCTCATCGCCGACGGCATCTCAATGGGTCTCTCCAACTACCTCGGTATCTCTTCTAAACTCGAATACCAGAGACAAGAACGCTTGCGAGAGGAGTATGAGGTTGAGAAGTTCCCCGAGAAGGAGCGGGATGAGGTGCGAGAGATTATGCAGCGCTGGGGCGTACCGGATAAATATATGGAGGAGATACTTGACGCTGTCACCGCTGACAAGAGCCGCTGGGTAGATCTCATGATGCGCGAGGAGCTCGGAATATACGAGGATAAGGACGTACACCCGATGAAGCACGGCTTGGTGACAATGATCGCCTTCATCATTGCTGGGTTCTTGCCTCTTATCCCCTATCTCTTCGGAGTCCCCGGCGCGTCGCAATTTACCGTATCTATCGCCGCGACCGCCGCCTCGCTCTTCATCGTCGGAGCTGCTCGTACCTTCATCACTGGCTCCAACTGGCTCCGCTCGGGATTACAGATGCTCTCGGTCGGCACGCTAGCTGCCTTCGCTGCCTACTTCGTCGGTTCGATTGTCAAAGATATTTTCGGAATTGTAATATAAAATAAAAAGCCCCGCATAAGCGGAGCTATAAAACTATTCGGCAGCCTCGGAGTCCTCTACGCCATCGACCAGGTCACCAGTTTCGATCTGGAAGTCGAGATCTTCGAGGAGCATCAGCTCTTCAGCGTACCTGGTGACAAGCCGACCATTCCCTTTCTTGCCGAATCCAACGAGCGAACCTCCATGCTCCTTCCTATAACTGTCTGCATGGAGACCGACCATGTAGCCGATCATACCCTTCACCCACTCGATCCGTTTCTTGCGGTGCTTGCTCTTCTTGAGATCGTACCACCTGGAGTTGTCGCGGATCTTGCCGCTCTGGCGGACATTAATATGACCGAACGGCCCTGGCGGATAGAACGCCGCGATCTTGCCGAAGATATCTTGAGACTTCTTGGAGAGCTTAACGCAATCAGTACCTTGCATGAATCGATTACCTCCCTTTTTAGATATTAGTAACTGAGCTCAAATTGAACTTCTGGATAGGGAGTTCCGCCAATTTTATCCGTGGGACAATGGCCTTGAGTAATCTTGACGATGAAGCCTTCAGACTCGAGTCTGGGACGCAATCGTTCGGCAAGATACATCTGCACTTCTATCGGATTGGAACAGCACCAGTCTTCCCCGTCGAGAAGTTTACCCATCTTGTCGAAGAAGGCTTCAAGCCAAATATCTAGCTTGCGAGTACCTATAGGTCCCGTTTTCTTGGCCAATTCTTGCAGATAAGGCCGGGCGCCCTTTTCCCAAAGTCTATCAACGAAACTATCGCTGATATTCCGCATCAGTCGTTGAATCTTATCTTCGCGCGATTCGACCCCACCCTTCTTCCGGAACTGATCGGCGAGTTTAGGCTTCCCTGACTGGTCAGGAACTTGCGTCCTCAGGCCGAGCACCCTGGCTGCCAGGGCCTTATCACTGTCATAACAGCCGGAGTTAGTGACTACCTGGGCGGCACTCCGCGCCAAGTCATTGTAGCCCAAGGCATTAGCGGCACGAAGAGCATTGCCGGCCAGATCACCATAGATCATTGAGTCGATCTCATCACGAACGGCTTCAGCCCCATGTTCGTTGACCGCTTCAGTATACCTGCCCTGGAGCAGATCCTGCCTGACGCTCATCCTTTCCTCCTTTTCTTTTAGCCTATTTCAACGACCAGCACTAACCACAAACTAACCATAAAATATAATTTTGTCAATATAAATCCCCCGCTAAGCGGGGGCGTAGAAATTTAGATGAAGAGCGAGAGCTGAGCGACCATATTGGCCGCGTTCGACTCCCCGGCTCCATTAGGGATGAAGATAAAGGGCGTATCGGAGGCCAGAGCCGCCTTGTCCCATGCCTGGCACTCAGCCACACGACGCTCGATATCGGGTTCGCTATCGCCGCGTGCGACGAGTCGCCGGCGGAGCTCGTCTTCTCCGGGTGAAAGCAGGTAGAAAGAAGCAACAGGCGGTTCCGGCTCGTTGAATTGAGCCGAGAGCCGCGACCGAAGCAGAGGCACGCATTCGGGCACAATGGTCATCAACCGCGGATAGGCCTTGGAGGCCAGCGGCTTGAAGGCGGCGGTAACTGACACCTTATGAGTACCGTAGAAATTGCCGTGCGCTTCCTGCACCCAGAGGAAGCGATTCCTCTGCCTCTCGAACTTCTCTGCCGGCTGATTATACCGATACTCGCCAGGCCGGTCGGAAGTTCTCCGAGTACGGCTCGTGAAGCTTTTAATGAAGCGGAGATCTGGCCGCTTGTCGAGCAGGAGCTTCAGTACGGATGTCTTGCCGGCACCAGAGGCGCCGCTCACCGTGCAGATTGCCGGCTTAGCGAAGTGGCGGTGATAGTCAGGCAGCGTGCGGTATTCGATAGGCTGACCCATGGCCACTGACCTCTTGATGCCTTCAAGCATCCCGCGAGAGAGGCCTCTATTGATATAGACGACGGTCAGCTCCCCCACGGCCTTATAGACAAATCCCGCCTCCATGCCGAGTCGGCGCTCTTCAAGAACCTTATCGTCCAAGACATGCGGCTGGGTGTAGAGCAGGTGGCTAGCATAAGGCGCTTCACCGCGCTTGAAGCAGTCGTGCATGCAGAGCCTGGCGAAACGCAGATTCTCCTCAGTGTCGACCCAGTCCTTGCCCTTGTACGGCGTCTCGAGAATTACTCGCTTCACGCCAGACCTCCCCGCCCCGAACGAATTTAAGGGGCTGACTGATAACAACGAACAAATTCCTTCTCACAATAACAGATACTGGGCAGTCCTATGAATATTGACTAATTTATACTATAATGCGAAAAAGTTCTTTCCCAAAAGGAGGTAGGTAATGTACGACAAGAAGGTAGTAGACCACTATGAGAACCCACGTAATGTCGGCAGTCTTGACAAGAACTCTCCAGACGTTGGCACCGGCATCGTCGGTGCTCCCGAGTGCGGCGACGTCATGAAGCTCCAGATCAAGGTAGCGCTCCGCCACGACTGCGGCACCTGCAAGAACTCGTGGGTAGGCAACGTTCAAGAAACGATGTGCCGCCAGTGTAACGGCACAGAACTTTGCGTCAGTGAGATCATCGAAGACGCCAAGTTCAAGACCTTCGGCTGCGGAAGCGCTATTGCGAGCTCCAGTCTGGCGACCGAGTGGCTGAAGGGCAAGACGCTTGCCGAAGCAGACAAGATCAAGAACACTGATATCGTCCGGGAACTCTCCCTGCCGCCGGTGAAGATCCATTGTTCGGTTCTGGCTGAAGATGCCATCAAGGCGGCGATCGCTGATCTGAAGAGGAAACGGGGTGATAGCAATGGCGCTTGATATCAAGATTAGCGACGCGGCACGCGATAGGCTCAAAAAGATCGTGTCCGAACAGAAACTGGAGGGTAAGCGCCTGCGCCTAGCTATTAAAGGCGGCGGCTGCTCCGGCTTCAACTATGACCTGTCTTTCACAGACAAGACTGATAAGTTCGATAAGCTAGATGAAGTGAATGGCATCCCTATCGCCATCGACGGCAAGAGTTACATCTTCCTCCGCGGCCTGACGCTCGACTACGTCGAGACGCTCATGCAGAGCGGCTTCGTCTTTCAGAATCCCAACGCCAAGTCTACCTGCGGCTGCGGTACCTCATTCTCTCTATAGTATAGCTCCCGCTTGCGGGAGTTTTATTTTTTTAGAAAAAAATAGATAACAGCCAAGACCGCCAGTACGCCCAGGACCAAGATATATTTAGAACCGGAAGAATTTGAATCCTCTGCAGGAACAGTGGCCTCGTCAACCTTAAGCGCACTTATATCCGCATTAGCGGGAGCCGAAACGTCGCTAACTCCGGGATATTTCGCCATAAATTCCGCAGCAGTAACTGTGTGGACCGCTCCGAGACTGGCCTCGGTAGCAGAGATCGCATTGCCAGCGGAAACCGCGGCATGAGGCTGGTCTGGATGGGTAGCGCTGCTTGTATCGACTGTACCATCGAAAACGTAGAGCGACTCATTGTTCGGATCGGTAGCATCGATCATAAATTGAGTGCCCTTGATAGCGGCTACTATAGTATGAGAGGAGGCTTGGAATTTTACCGGCGCTTCCTGCTCTGCGTGAGGAAGAATGAAGTTCACGATACCCTTGATTGTTTCTACGAATGTACTGCCAGTCGGCGTAGGGCATTGTATTTTAAGAGAGGCACCATCATGAACGATCGACGAACTACGGCCAATACTAACCGTGACGTTACCGCCGGCTATCGGCGTAACAATATCGCCTTCGTATAGTTCTACACTGAAAAGCTTGGAACTGGCATAAGGCCCCTTTAGAAACTTCAGGCCAGCTGCCTGAGGGCAGTTTTGTCCGCCACCCCTCTTTACGCTATAAGCTACCAGATCTTCGGCAGAATGCGGTGTAGCACTCTTGTCAATCTGTGCCGCCGTAATAGCATCGCAATCTGCGTAACACTGAAGGGCTTTCACGTCTATTTGATGCTGCTTACTGTCCGGCGCACCAAGTCCGCGCTCTGCTTCTGGTAGAGCTTCGCCAGCAGCCACGGCGTCATCATTGCACTTACTCTTACATGATTGAATAGCCTGATACTGTGTGGCTGTCATCTGTGGCGCTTCGGCAAGGGCTAAAGAGACTGGAGCGAGAATAAGTACAGCAAGCGAAATAGCAATTTTTTTATTCATATCTTGAAATTATTTTCTTTTAAAAATTTTCAGACCCAACCAAGCAAGAGCAAATAAACCGAGAACCCCAACTGCAATGTAAGTCGAAGAAATTCCAGTAGGAGCAGGCGAAGGTGCCAGCAACTGTAGCGACTCTGCCGAGATAGGCACAGTAGGACCAACTTGGCCGCTGTTTATTGCAACCTCTTGATTGGCAGAGACAGTAGCTACAGTAGCAATGCCGTTCGTAGGAGTCACCTTGACCGAACCCTCAACCACAGCGACCTTGGTACCACCAGCGGCCTGGTCGTAAGAGACTAAGAAGGTTGTGCCTTCGGGAACCGCGGCGGCGTTCGGCGTGCCAACGATGAAGTCCTTGCCGGTTATGCCGCCGCGCCTTACCACGAGCAAGGTGCCTTTATCTGCATACACCACATTGACGCCATTGCCCGTTTTACTAACGGTCACGTCTGTATTACCCTCTATGGTCACGGTATAACCGCCGGGATATTCAAGAGTGAGCTTGCCGTTGCCGACGGTGATCTTATCACCGTTCCCTATGGTATCGCCTGGATTCAGCTGTGCCGGTCCGGTATTCCAATTAGCCTCAACGCTCTGATCCTTCAAGCGTTCAGCTCTGCCTTCAACACTCTGGATCTTAGCACCTAAAGCCGAGGGAAGTTTAAAGTTCTCACCGACGGGCTGAGCTTGATTATTATCATCTCCCAAGACCCTAGATATGATGGAGAAGAACTCTTGTTGCTTCTGGAAGGCGTTAGCCTGATCACCTATTGTTTTCTTACACTCATCTTCCTTAGCCTTATACTCCGCCTGATTATTTGCTGTATTCAAACTCTGTATACCCTGCTGACATTTCGCCGCTTGGCTGAAGCTCCAAGCCTTAATCCAGTCTGCCCATTTATCGGAACCGAAATTAGCGAAGCTGATAGGCACCGGCGGGTTGCTGATTGTGGTTAACGCAGCGCAGTACGAGGGATCCTGTACGAGAGCCGCGCAATCGCCAGCCGGATTAGGGACCTTACCGTTCTTATCTGCCACGCATTTCACAAAGCAAGAATCGGTATTTTGCGAGCTCATCTTCGCTGATAGCTTATCTGTCTCGCCTTGGTAACAGGCTGCTCTATTATCGTAAGCTTTCTGGTTCTGTATATTAGCCAGTCTAGCGCACTCCACAGCATCCGGCCGGCCTATGCAGGTCACATGGCTGACCTCTGTGTCGTAGGTGTTGTCGCAGATTTTAGCTGCCGCGAAGTATTCCTGCTTTTGTTCCGGAGTCAGCTTAGAGAGATCAAGAGTGCTAGCGTAAGCAGGCACTGCTAATAATATTAGAAACAGTAAGAAAATTTTCTTATTCATATAAATATTATATCTGCCAGACTCGTAATGACAAGAAAAAAGCCCCGACATCGGCCGGGGCTGTTGCTACTAGATCTTTTGCAAGAACTCAAGGATCTTCTTTACTACCTCTTTCTTATTTATCTTCTCGGTATCGATTATGAGATCGAAAACCTTCAGATCCTTAACGATGTCGATGTCGTAGAGGCGCTTGAAGAGTTTCCGCGTGCCGACGTCCTTAATCCTTATCGCCGAACGAGCAGCCGCGTGAGTCAGGCCGCCGCGATGAGCCACACGCTTAGCGCGAGTCTTAGCAGAGGAACGCAAATAGATTTTGATACCTCTCTTCGAGAGCCAAGCCATATTCCAGCTGTCCATCACCAAGTTGCCAATGTTGATCTCCTTCTTGAGGAATTCGTCACAGACCAGATCCATCGGCCGCTCTTCGGATAAGCGGCCCTTAAGAAGGGCCAGGCCTCGTCCGCTTTCCCAGAATCCTCGACCATAGCGAGTCTTGGAAGTGTTGACCTTACTGCCTGCCATAAGATCGCGCAGTATACTCGAAGGATGGACCACCCGAAGTCCGAGCAGCCGTCCGAGAGCACTGGCAACGGTCGACTTACCCGAGCCGGAGAGTCCGTAGATGATTATGACCCGATCTTCAGCGGGAAGCGACTCGAGCATAATATTGCAACTCCTTCCGCGACACCTCTTCAGAGAAGAACTGCCGCGCGATAAGGTCTCTGTAGTAGTAAGCGGCGAAGTCGAGATGAATCACGTCTTCACACTCGAAGATTAAGCTCAATGCCCTCAGCTCGTCAAACTGCCCTCCGAATATTTCTTCCGCATCAAGCCCGAACTTAGCCCTGAAATGAGACTTGTTTAGATGCTCCAAGTTGTACACAACATACCGCCGCATCTTCTCATTGAGCGAAAGTGGAGCGGCTGTTTCAACTGCCGGTTTGCGGAGCTTGATAGCCGCCATGTACCTGGCAATAGCTCCAAGACCATTGGCCGAGTCGAAACAGTTGCGATAGTGCATATTCTCGCCATAAGTTCTCGCGCCGGCACCGAAGCCGATAAGGCTCTGGCCGGCGAAAACATTCTCTTGCTGGAGATAGCCACCGCCATCGCGTATGAAGCGTAAATGGCAGTCATGGATATAACCAGCTCCGAGTAGCATCTCTCGCCCGATGTTATAGCAGTTGAACCGTTCCATACTAGACATAGTAGAACGTCCGCTTAGAGCCAAGGGCGTACCAGGTATCACGACCGTCGAATAAAGCTCGATTGTCTCCGGCTTGAGGGCGATGAGCCGTCGAAGCGACTCCTCGAAGCTTCGAAGCGTCTGGCCCTCGAGCCCGTACATCAGGTCGGCGCAGATATTAGGAATGCCGACCCGACGCAAAATTTCGATAGCCCTCGCCGAAGCGATAGGAAGATTATGCCGCTTTGAAGACTTAATCTCGGAATCGACGAAAGACTCTACGCCGACACTGACCCGATTCAGGCCAAGCTGCTTGAATGCGCTGAACTTATCGAATTCGACTGATTCAGGAGTAGCCTCGATGCTTATCTCTCTAGCTGTCGACAAGAGTCCGGGGTTAACACGCAAGAGCGCCTGCATCAGCCGTTCGAATTGAGGGACAGTAAGAAGCGATGGCGTACCACCGCCGAAGTTAACCGACTTCACGACCCGATCCTTCAAAACTTCACGATACATCTCGATCTCACGAGCCACAGTATCAACATACTCTTCCTGAAGCGTACTACCGTCCTTGGCAATAGCTGTCAGATATCCGCAGAAGGTGCACTTCTGCTTGCAGAAAGGGATGTGGATGTAGAGATTGACCTCTTGGCTGAAATCTGGCAGATCAAAGCTGAAGCCGGATATCGGCTCGTACATCCTAGTCGGCGGATAGCTATAGACATAAGGCGCCGTCTCGAAACGGCTTATCTTATCGGCCAATTCAGACATCTTCAACCTCCTTGTCAACGAACTTGAAATTTACAAAAATACTAACCTCTAAATATAGTTTTGTCAACTAAGACTACTCTCTTAATCATTGCTTCCGGATGAAGCTAATTGTAAAATTATAAGATGCAAGAAACTTCAATTGAGAACAAGGTGGCGATGGGGGCAGGCCCCGCCTTCGGCTTATACGAAAAGTGGTTCACTATTGTGCGCATCGTCGGAGTAGTTTTGGTCTGCAGTCTCATATATGTGCTGTCGAAGTTCGGCATGCTTGGCTTCGACCCTGCGCCCATCATCTATATCATCGGCCCGGCCTTCCTCGTCTTGAGTTTGACTTGGCTGATTCTCCGCCAGCAGAATATGGCAAGCCAGAGCCAAATCTATCTTGAACTTTTTGGCGACTTGGCAGCCATCACGGCTGGCATACACTTCGCTGGCGGTACGAGGAGCCCGTTCGTCTTCATCTACCTAGCCGTCTGCGTAACAGCCTCAACCGTCTCGATACCGGTGACGATCCTGATAAGCTTGATGACCTCCTCCTCATACCTCTTGATGTTTTACCTCGAGCACACGGGCACTATACCAGCCCTGACGCTCTACACTGGTGCCATTCAGAGCGGGGAGATTATAGATGGCAGCGTGCTCATATTAACCATAATCATTATCGCCTTTCAGTCCTCATTCTATATCTCAAGAATCAAAGAGGAAGATAAGAAGATGCTCGAACGCGAAGAGGAGATCCGTAAATTCAAGGAGGACTTCCTTTTCAAGACTGTCCACGACCTGCGCGCACCAGGCACTTCCATACGCTTAGCTATAGAGGAGCTGACCTCGGGCAACAAGTGGGCATGCAACACCGACGCCATGCATGCTGAAGATACGATCTCAATCATCCAAGAACTCGATCAGCGAATGCTCAACTTAGTTAATGACATCTTGAAGATCGGCAAGAGCGAGAATGCAGAGATGGAGTATAAGAAAGAGAGGGTGAATGTACACGAAATAGTTGAAGGGATTATGAAGACCTATGGTCCGATAGCTGTATCAAGAAAGATCGTGCTAGAGCACGCACCAGGCGACGACCTCTTGCCTGTTCTTGCCGATAAAGACAAAGTTACTGAAGTGTTCGCCAACCTGATCGATAATGCGATCAAATACAGCCGTGACGACGGCAAGGTAATGATCTCGCATGCGGCTAATAATGGCTTCGCCATGATCTCGATTATGGATAATGGGGTCGGCATTCCGGAGATGGATATCGCCAAGCTCTTCGCTCCCTACTTCAGAAGCGAGACCGGCAAGGCCGTTCAAGGCACCGGCCTCGGCTTGTATATTGTTAAAAATCTTGTCGAGAAGATGGGCGGCAAAATCAGCGCTACTTCGAAAGTAGGCGAAGGGACGACGTTTACAGTCTCGCTGCCGTTGGCCTAGTTTACTACCTAGCGTTCGGATCAGTCTGATGCAGGCCGAAGGTGTTGCCTTCAGTGTCGAGGAAGTAGCCTTGCCAAGCCATACCAGGGAAGGCGTACTTAGGCATAGCTACCACTCCGCCGCCAGCCAATATCTTCTTAGCTGTTTCGTCAAAGTTATCAACCTGTACAGTACAGACGAAGGCATTGGCGCCAGCTCCGCCGGCTGGTACTTTAGCGGGACGTGGCAAGAGGCCGCCATTGATCCCAGGCTCCTTGCTCTCCTTCGGTGCAGTCATGATCATCCAGTACGGATTCTTCTCCCACTGCTCGAAGCTCCAGCCGAAAACATCTTTATAAAACTTCACCGCTCGCTCTACGTTATCAGCCTGGATCTCGAAGTGCACCACCCTATTCATAAATATCTAAGATTAAAATTTATAAAATATTTCCTAATTATACATAATTGTCTGCAATTAAAAACCCCGCTAAGCGGGGGTAGAGACTAATCTCTCTTAATAGGTATCGTCGGCAAACGCATCATCAGCTTGAAGAGCTCGCTGCAGATATGCTTGTCCGGCGCCGGACGCTCCCGGTGGTAATATTGCCACCAGTCGCCGTCAGCTTCAGCCTTTAGCTGGATAATACTCGAAGACTTAGTACCATAGTTCTGATTCGGATAGTTGATACAGGTGCCATCGAGATCATCATCGTGAATACCGAGAAGCAACGACAAGAGCTCGGGAGATGGGCCGTGCGTTTCAACGTACTTCTTAAGCGCGAGCCATTTATCAGAGATATTCTGGACTCTCTTAGGTTCATAGAGGCGCGAGAGAGCGTCGGGGTAGAAGTTCACGCCGAGATTGGTAACGACTAGGAATGGTACGTCGACCCTGTAGCCTTCGATCTCCCGCCCATTGCCCTTCAAGAGGTACAGATCTTGCCTATCACCAAGCACAAGATGGAAGCCGTTGAAGTTTGTCCCCTTGTAGCTCATCAAGTCTTGGAAGGCGCTTTTCGCCATAGTGTGTCGGAGCGCCTGCATCACCAGGTCTCCCCGGCTCTGCCGGCCTCGAACCGATGTCACGCTCTTCCTATTAGTAAGCCCGGCGAAGAGTCCGTAGCCGTTGATACCATTCCAGGTACCGCCGCGCTGCAAGTCCTTAGGGGCGAAGATTTTCGCGTCCCAGTCACGCATGTTCGGTCCGGCTGAAGGCCGGTCAAGCAGTTCGTCGCGGTTCGCCGCTACGACAAGCGGATGTCCCGCGAAGAGATCTTTGAAGACGACTATCGTACACATGCCGCCACCTCCTCTATAGATTTAACTATAGTGTCAATCTCGGCCATAGCACCGATACCCTCGGTGCCGCAGGCCAGCCTCTTCACAACCGGATGAATGATCTTGAAGTTATGATTCCAGGACCAAAGCTTATTCAACTGCTCGGCAGTTGCTGGGTGAAGCCACATCTCGGTATTCATCGCTGGAGCGACACGGATAGGCTTCGCCATATTCCAAGCGCGAGCCACGCAGGTCAGCAGGTTGTCAGCGAGGCCGTTGGCGATTTTCGCCAGCGTATTGGCCGAGAGCGGTGCGATGAGCAGGACGTCTGCCCACTCGCGGAGTTCGATATGCAAGACTGGCGACTCGTGAAGCTTGTATTCACTTGTCCACTCGTCCTTGTCGAAGTAGTACATGGTATTGTGCGGCAGCTTCTTGGAGAAGTGCCGGGCTTTATCGGTGAAGACCACTCGCACTTCATAGCCGGCGGCTGTAAGTGCTGTAACAAGATCGAAGGTTTTAACCGCTGCTACAGAGCCCGTCACGCCGAGCAAGACCTTCATCGCACGAGCCTCCGACAGAGCTCTTCAGGCAGCTTATTACGAGTCACGCTGTCCCAAGTAGTGCCCTCACAGCCTAGGATGTAGGCGCGCTTCTTGTACCACTCGCGGCAGTTCGCCACCACCCAATCGGCATCAGACTGCTTCAGGCTTCTCATCGCAATCTTGTACAGTTCCGCATCCGTTTTACCAGTCTGTAGTTTGAACTTAACCAGCTTGCCTTTGAAGCCCCACTCCGTACGGATCTTGTCGATGAGCTTCTCCGTCGGCTTCGTCTCGAAGAACAGCCGATCGTAGTCGGAAGAGATCTTGGTGTTCTGATCGAGCGCCACGAGTGCGCCATCCTTGAGAGCATAGACGCCGGAGACATAGAAGTCGCTGACGGCAGCCGAGTGCACGATGCCATCGTAGCCGCCATTCTGGACCTCATCAGCCATCAGCAGAGCGAGCTCCTGGTATGTGCGGAAGAGTTTAACGCTCCTCGGCTGCAAGAACTCCTGGAAGCGCAGAATATCATCATTGGTAAAATCGCGGTTAGAGGTCAGCAAAGTCACATCGTGACCAGCCCGCTTGAGGTAGCGGGCGATAGATTCGCCAGTCGCACCCTTGAAACCGTTGCCGATCGAGACATCATAGTCCGGGTCGTGAGTCTTCATCTGCCGCACCGTATCGATATCCACTTCAGTAGAACCGGCCGTAACGAGAAACCTCATCTTTTCCTCCTTGAAATCAAAGAGCGCTACCCTTATATCTAACCTGCAAACTACCACATAAGTGGCGGTCGGTCTATATCACGAGGCCAAATAAATATGTTGGGGTAAAAAGGTTGGAAGTAAAGAATTAAAATTGGTCGCGTATTCACTATCATGACCGTCTGTCCCTAAGACAAACAGAAGAGCAGGCAATTTTAATTCTTTACTTCCGGACTTGTGAGGACAATCCTCTCCGCAACTCCGCTCTATGTGCGCGATGCTCCGGTATAGTACGGCCGACAAGCTCCCAGAACTGGCGCGAGTGGTTGAACTCCTGTATATGACAGAGCTCGTGAACCACTATGTAGTCGGCGAGCTCCGGCCGGAGCAGCACCAGGCGGTAGTTGAAGTTCAAGTTACCTTTCTTCGAGCAGCTGCCCCAGCGCGTGCGTTGATTGCGGATAGCCACCCTGCCGATCGGTAGCTGGTAAAACTGGTTGAAGTGCGCCAGCCGCGCATGTACCAGCGCCCGCGCACTCTCCTTATGGAGTTCGAAATGCTTACTGCTCCGAAGAGGAGTCTTACGTCGTCTCCGCACGCGGCGCCGGATTCGCCAGAGCCATAGATTCATATTTTAAATATTATTCGTCTGCTCTCTACCCGACTTAGTGCTATGGACCTGGCAAGCCGACCAGAGACCAAGTAGAGCCTCATGCGCCGCCGCTTCAGCTGCCTTGAACTCGGAAGCCTTGGAAGTGTCTGGCTTGTAGGGATAGGCGAAGGCGTACCCTTCTGCCACTAGCTCGTGGTTCACAAATGTTCCATCCGCCAAGTAGACGAAGCCGAGCCAGCGGCCATACCTATCCTTCTCGGAATGATCTTTATAGAAAGTGATCTCTTTTCCTTCGACGAGCGCCTTGTTCCTCTCTGCCGCCTCCTTGGCGTAACACTGTACTGGCTTCCTCGGGTCAACCTCTTCTGGCGTATCGATGCCGATGTAGCGAAGCCTGTCGCCATTGATGAGTTCGATAGTATCGCCGTCGACAACTCTTGCCACCTTGATAGGCTCTCCGTACTCGGTCTTGATGCTGTGGTCATAAACGGCAGCGACGTTCTGCCTCGCCGGTACTGACACAGCCATCGGCGCCGCCTGATACTGGTATAAAATAAAAAGCGCCAGAAGCGCGCTCGTGAGAGTTATCGTTCTCTTCCAATTCATGTACAGAATATATTACTCTCGAGTGAGGCGGAGGACAAGTTGAGATCAGTGCACCGGGCACTTAGCGAACTCGCAGTCGGGCCCCGTACGCCCGACGAAGCTGCCGTCGGGGCAGATCTTAGCCTCCTGTGTGCAAGCCTTCGTCACCGGCCGGATATTAGAACTAAGATAGACCACCCACCCGGCGGCAAAGAGAAGTATAAATACCAAGGCTAGGAGAAGAGCGGTTATGATCTGTCTATTTTCCATCTTCTACATATTCTCAGCTATTTCTGATGCTTGAAGAACTCTACTTGGCGAAGACGAACAAGTGCCTCATCCCTCGTCTTATACGGCCCGCCGAGATTCCGCCTCGTCTTCTTCGAGATCACATAGTAGCCGAGCTTACGCTTAACAATCATTAGCTAATTATAACTCCGCCCTCGCCGCCACATATCCACAATACTCGCAGTCCTTCGGCGCCTTCGGTACTTTCTTACCTTCCAAACACTTCTTGATCTCCGGCAAGATCGGCTCTACCCAGGAGTCGTCGCCGGTATAAGGGATAATCTTCACATCGAACTCCACCTTGCCGTCGAAGGCAGCTCTATCCGTGCGGCCGTTACAGTAGACGAAGTAGCCGGTACTAGACACCTTGAAGCCGAGCCGGCGCAGGAGCCACTGGTACACCTCCATCTGCCGTTTGTAGCTCATCTGCCAGTCGGCATCGAGCGTCACCTCCTCCTTCTTGGCGGTAGCCTTGTAGTCGGCGATAATGAGCTCACCCTTTTTATTGACCCATATATCATCGACGGCGCCGGCCACTTTCAAGCCCGTCGGCTCGTGGAGATACTGGATGCCCTTGAAATTCTCCCGCCACTCATCAAGCATCTCATGCGCGAAGGGCACGGCATCTATGCCGTAAGCTTTCATAAATGGATGAGCCACACCCTTAGCGCGGTGCGCATCGAATTCCTTCTTGAGTAGTGTGTCGACAGCGGTATTGATAGTGAAGGCCGGCCCCTGCGGCCTGGCGATCCCCAGCCGCTTATCAAGGTAGAAGCACTTCGGACACTCCACAAATAACTCAATCCCCGACCGGCTAACCTTATACGGCTCCCCACCCCCGACCCCATCGGTCTCATACAACCCGCGAGTTTTTAGTTTGAAAGCTTTTTTCATGGTTGTATCTCACTAGTCAGCCATATTGATATCTTTCTCAATTTCAATAACCTCCTGCACGATCCCCTGAACACTGTCACCTTCGTCAGGTATTATCGGTAAGTGATTTTTATTAGTACTCTTGGGCAGTAATATTCTGTGCCCATCCCTCTTGTCGTACATTTTTATGGTCACGTTATCTCCTAACAAGGCCACAACTCGGTCACCTGTATCAGCCTTGACCTGCTGACGGCACAGGACAAGATCTCCATCTTTTATACCAGCAAGGTTCATTGAGTCGCCCTCTGCTCTTAGTATGAAATAATCAAAACCTGGTTTGATTTTTGATTTCTCTATTGAAATATAATCCTCAATATTTTCTTGTCCTAGCAAGGGATTACCGCATGGGGCAGAACCAACAAGTGGTACCCGAACCATATCGAAAATAAGTGGTGATTTAATAGTAGTGTAAACCCTATTTTCTTCTTTTTTCTTTTCTTTCGACTCATTTTTATTTATAAAAATATGTTCCTTAAAATAATTCCTTAGATTTAAATCTTCAACGTAGACATAAGTACCCCTGATGCCTCTTAATAAAATAGTTTTATATATATTAATAATAAACTCCTTAAGCTCATTAGGGTCCTGTATTGACTGTTTTCCATTTATGTCAAAATAATTTTCTTCTTTTATTATGATCTCATTTTTATCCTTATCATAAGATATTTCTTTTCCAAAAATTACTCCGGTATAATTTAAATCATATCCCTGGGTAGTATGGATACATCCAACTTCATTTACGGAATTCTGAGAATTTACCCAATCACTAGCTACACTATTCCATTTCAATTTAATACCATCTATTTCTATATCGTTAACGGTTTTATTCTTTTTAGATACCCATTTCCAAGAATATCCAGCCACAAGTCTTGATAAGCCGAAATCCTCATCGTTTATTTTTATCTTTTCAATCATTTCTTCAATAGAGTCAAAAAGTTCAAATTCATACTCCTTGGACTCAAAAAGGTTATCGTCTTTTCTAAACCTACAATGTAAAAGCTTGTCGATATATGTAACGTAATCATTTCCGCCTCTTACTCTAAACTGGGATTCGAGAGTCTTAATTATAGTTTTGCTATCTGACTTAAGTAAATCAAAATCTTTTTTGTTTACATCCGAAGGTTTAATAGACTGATTCTCATCATAAAATAATACTCTCTTTGAACTTTGCAAGGTTATCCAATCTAACTCATTGCCCTTATCTTTAGCTAAATTCAATTTTTTATTAGCTATGTCAAATGCGCCGAAGTATGCTCCTAAATTTACTCTCTTTCTTAATCTATGCGACTCATCAACAACCAAAATATCGAATTTACGATTTGCAACCTCAGCAGGCCCTATAACCATTTTGGCATTCAGACCTTTTATATTTTTAAATACCTTTTTCAGAGTATTACGAAAACCTGCCATTGGAACAACAAGAGCCATCGAAGGATTCGGGTAAGTATTTCTGAGTTGATTCACCAATCCCAGAAATTCTTTCTCATCTTCTCCAAACTCCTTGTAATTTAGATCATTCATGTCGGAACTAAGTAGCTTAAAGAGAAAAATCGCCAAGATAGTTTTACCCGTCCCGGCGCCACCCTCAACAAGTACGGTATTGAAATTTTTGTTAATAAGGCTTTTAATTATATCAATCAAGCTTGCACGCTGATCAGTTGATAGAGATTTATACGGAGAATACTTAAATAAGTCAGAATTATTGATTTGATCAAGCGTTTTTTTGGTTATACCTTCAGATTTTAGTTCAGTCCAAAGTGTCTTAAAAATATCCCAGTAAACTTCATTTTTTTGATAATAAGTATGGTTAGCTAAACCGATATTTCCATTCAACAATCTAAACTGACCATCACCCGCTAAATATTTAATTAAATTAGATTCAATATCCAAAGTTGCTGACTTATTAAATTTATCACTAGTTATTAGATGTAGGGCTGTAAGCTTATTTTTAGAACTATTCTTTAAGTGATTGGACATCCTAGATAAAGCATCCGTTGTTTCTCCGACATATGCTTCTTTTATACGCCCGTCACTCAAAATATAAACTAGAGGCCATAAACCATTAACAAAAATATTGTTATCAATTTCCGGTAACGATTTATGACTAAAGTTATATTTTTTTATTTCGAATAATTTACTTTCGGTCATTTTAAAGCTTATTATATTTTGTATGCTTTCCCTTGGCTTTTTCTACAGGATATTTTTCAGAATTTTTTTTAATCTTTGCCTCTGAAGCCCTGAGGATGTCTATACCTATATCGTGACTCAATATTAAAATCCAGTTAAATACATCGGCCAATTCTTCGCCAATGTCGTCTCTGTTAGTTTTTCCGCCCATCTTAGATGTAATGTCTAGTGTTAGG
>CAYUNB010000002.1:3600-10812 GCA_964446095.1 uncultured Candidatus Saccharibacteria bacterium | reverse complement strand
TCCTTACTCTTCCACTTGAAATGCTCCATTACCTCACCAGCCTCTAGAACAAGGGAGAGGGACAAATCCTTAGGATTATGAAACTGCTGCCAATCTCTAGCATTACGAAAATCAATAAGCTTTTTTGTAATTGTCTTAATATCCATAATCATATTCTACTCTTTTTATTAAAAATTTAATATGGAAAATTTCAGGATACCTAAATGTCAGAAATACACTAAATTTTAATCTTATTTTTCAATATATTTTGATCTTATGCACAATTTTACATTGACTAACTTAAAAATACAGGTATATTGTACTTACAAATGGCCTTCGGGCTCCGAGGCTTTATCCAAAAGGAAAAGAGCCGTTAAGTTTGCTTGACGACAGAAAATTAACAATCGGCTTGCTGCAGACATTCGAAAGAATGTACTTATAGGTGAAATGGTGCTAAATACACCTGCCGTCACCTCAAGCAAAAATAAAAACACCGCCTTTGGGCGGTGTTTTTATTTTTGCTTCTGTTGTTTCCTGAAATGTATAGAGCATATTTCTAGGGTATTACCTATCCGTTCACATATTATACGTATAGAAGGAGTGCCAGGATAGTGTTTGGTATATAAGTGTTTGCCTAAATCTGCTTGATACTCATAGTGGTTAAAATTGAGGATAACTTCGGTAATTTCTAAAGCGGCACGATGAATTCTATCTAAAACTTCATCCGGATTATGATTCTTAGACAACTGATCTTTTCTTTCCTCAACGAAATGTTTAATCGCCCTTCTTGAAATATTAATCACATGTTCGAGATGTGGATGACGATCATGTCTGCTTTTGTCGGCCGTTATGAGAGCAATACTTATGAGTTCTGTGTGTCTGTCAATATAAACTCCCATTTCTAAGGGGTAATATTCCTCGATCAAGTCTATTAATATCTTTGTTATTGGATCATCTGACATAAAAAAATACCCTCGAGGGTCAACCCATGATACATCTTCCTAGATAAAAATCAAAAATACAAAATCTCTGCTATAATACCCTCATGGAAATAAATCAAAAGTTTGGGGTGTTGGCCGATGATGCGGCTATTGGCAGGGCGGTGGCTACCTTGGGTGAGCATGGGATAGAGGCGGTGGTAGTTGCCAGCGGGGCCGAGGCGAAGGCTAAGGCGCTGGAGATCATCCCGGCCGGAGCGGAGGTGATGACTATGACCTCCGTCACACTTAGCACTCTCGGCTTAGATAAGGAGTTGAATGAATCGGGCCGATATAACCCTGTGCGCGGCATGTTCAAGAAGATGGACCCGAAAACGCAGGGCGAAGAGATGAGGAAGCTCGGTGCTGCATCTGACTGGGTGATCGGCTCGGTGCATGCCGTGACGGAGACGGGCTCGGTGCTCATCGCCTCGCAGACAGGCAGCCAGCTGCCGGCCTACGCCTATGGCGCTGGGCATGTGCTCTGGGTCGTCGGCGCGCAGAAGATTGTGAAGGATTATGAAGAGGGGGTGAAGCGGCTCTATGAATATTCGCTACCGAAGGAGAACGACCGAGCGAAGGTAGCTTATGGTACTGGCAGCGCGGTAAATAAGATGCTGGTCATCAACAAGGAGGTGCAGAAGGGCCGGATTACAATGATTATTGTAAAAGAGAATCTCGGCTTTTAGGGAAGACATATAAATATTTAATTTCTCAGGTCCTCGGGTAATTTATTCCGCTCGAGTATATCCCTCCAAGCCCACGCATTAGCTCGCCCCAGCGGGCGAGACTCTGCTCTTCTAGCCTCACAACTCTGGCTGCTTCGCATATTATAGCCAGAGACCGAGCTTGTTCGGCTCCGAAAGGGGCTTCGAGGGATACACCGCTCGCTCCCCTACATTGGTAAAAATTTATGATAAAAAATTGCCCCGCATATGCGGGGCTTTTTCTAACTATTCGTTAAAGTTGTAGGTATAGCTATTCGAACCGGGGCTAACGTAAGCCTCCTGGAAGAGCACCGAGCGGTCACCGTCGCCGTCTTGGAAGCAGAAGGCGCCGTTGGTGACAGTGGTGCTGTTGTCGCCTGTCCAGGTGGTGCCATCGCCGCTCTCGGCATAGAAGTAGATCTTGCTGTGGTGAGAAAGGCGGCCGCAATTGACGCTCTGGCCCGGATCGAGGTTCCACCAGCCCTTGACCAGCCACTGCCCGCCGCTCATCCAGCAGACGGCGGCGCTCAGGCTATGAGAGGAGTTGTTCCTCAAGATGACGGCGTAGCGTTGGTTGCAAACTGGCGGCTGGTAGACGGGGGTAGGAACATAGGCCGGAGTCTGGCAGCCAGTATTGTAGTAGTTGTTGTATACCGGATACATCGGAGTCTGGCAAGCCGGCTTGTAGTAGGGCTTGTATACCGGAGTCGGGCAGACTGGCTTGTAGACCGGTACGGGAATGACATTACCGCCTCCGCCCCAGAAGTGATGCGGATGCTTAGGATGAGCACTGACCCCAGAGGAGGAGGCCAGGATACCTGCGACCACCAGAGCCATGATCGAATACTTCAAATTTCAACCTCCTGTACTCAGCGAGTCGGCAAGGCTATGCCGACTCAAAAATATCCTGAAGAAATATAACACACTTAGATATATTAATCAATAGCTCGGCCGGCGGGACAAAAAATATAAAAAGAAAGGCCCCGGCGAAGTGCCGGGGCCTGAGGCGATGCTTATTAAGTCTAGTGGCCGAGGCTCGCGAAGAAGGCGCGGATGGCCGGGCCGTAGGCAACCCCGATGGCGATGCCCAAGACGAGCGTCAGGAGGTAAGAGCCGTAGTGGCTCCAGAAGAGGCGGAAGGGGCTGCTCGCGGTATTGCCAGTCCAGACCAGATACTCCTTGGTCTTACCGGCCAAAGCGGCAATGAGGAGGCCGACGAGCCAGGAAGTGAGGATGATATTCAGTGCCTGCTGCATCTTATACTCCTTTCTGCCTAAGGCAGAAGACGAAAATCAAGGTTCTAAGACCTTTAAATATTAGCATATTTTATTAAAAAGTCAATATCAATGGAAGAGCTGGCCGTGCTCTAGGTGTCGGTGGACTCCCGACACCAGCTATGCTATACTTAAATCGGCGTTTGGAGGGTTCGCCCTCTCACGGCTTGCAAGCTGTAGCCAAACGCTAACAAAGAACCCGCCCAACCGGCGGATTTTTTGTTAACTAATCAACCTCTGGAAAACCTTCGTGCAGCAAACGCGTCATTGTATCTTCATTCATACCCCAGAAAGGGATGATGCTCCAAAAGAATTTTTTACCCCCATCAATCTGTTTAACGATAATCCTGAGTCTATTTCTTTTTATGACGGCAATAAATTCGTAATAGCTTACGGGCTTTAAAATATTTTCAGTCCTGCCATTCACTCTTATCCTTTCAAAAACCTTAGTCTCAAAAATACCCTGAACAGTATGTGAAGATTTTAAAACTTCAGGCGCAAGATGAATAAGCTTAAGTCGCATATATTGGTCCCGCTCTGGACGAGCCCTCCCGCGTTGCTTGAATTTTAAATGCTCCAGTCCTTGAGCATTGAACGAAATCTTATCTTTAAAATAAGGGCAGTCCACCTCGCCAATGTTTTTATAAAAACTCTCAGCTTTTAGTTTGGTCTCTTCAAATTGTTCCGGGGTAAAATCGATCATTTACTTTGGCATCCTAGCACATTCACTCCTAAGCTTAAAATTATACGGCTTCTTGGCCCACTCGCCCGCATAAGCGACGCCGATACGCGGACCGGCAATGATGTCTCTTGGAGCGACCTCCACTCCCCTATCTTCTATCCAGAGTCCGCTCTTCTTGCCGACAGATAAACCATTAAGACCCTTATCAATCTTCAGATACTTCGTCAGTCGGCCGGGACCGTTGATATGCTCCCCCGTTTCAGTGTAGCCGGCACGGATGAGCACTGCCGCCGGGTAGCGCTTGGCACCTGTCACAATATTCAGCATCCAGTGGAAGCCGTAGATGAGATAGATATAGAAGACACCCGCAGGACCGAACATGACGGAGTTCCTCTTGGTCTCTCCTCGGTGCGCGTGCGAAGCCTTGTCGCCGAAGCCGTCGTAGGCTTCAACTTCGCTGACCACCAAAGTAATCGTCTTGCCGTTTATCTTACGTACCAGCACCCTACCTAGGAGCTCGCGTGCAACAGTAAGGGTATCGCGGTTGAAAAAGGCGGAGTCGAGAGTCGGCATAGACTTATGCGTTACTCCCGGCAATATAGCCGGTCGTCCAGCAGAGCTGCAGAGAGAAGCCACCGGAAGGGCGGTTGATATGCAGAAGGTCCCCGGTGACAAAAAGATTATCGAGCTTAAGCGAGCGCATCGTCTTAGTGTCTACTTCGTCGAGGACCACTCCCCCGTCGGCAGCCACGGCGCGGTCGCTGCCCATCAAGCTGGTGATAGTTAAGGGCAGTGCCTTAAGAATCCGTACGAGCTTCTTCCTCTCATCGACAGTTATGCTGTTGACCTTCTTATCCGGATCGAGACCTTCAACGAGTGAGAGGATTCCATCTCCGGTGCCGGAGGGCGCGATCTCTCTGAAAACATTCTTCAAATTCTTGTTTTTATTCGCATCGAAAATTCCAATAACTCTCTTCTCTAATGCCCCCAGCTCAAGCTCGGGATAAGTATCGATAAGTGCCGTGACAGTACCGGAACGGAGCAGGCCGTCGACATCCTTAGCGCTATTCAAGATGAGAGGACCAGAGAGGCCGAAGTGGGTGAAGAGGATCTTGCCAGTCTTTGAAAATTTCTTCTTGCCATCGAGATAGAAAGTGATCTTCATATTATCGATCGAGACACCGGGGAGATCCTTAATCCAGCGATCAGCCACCGCAAGCGGCACGATAGTCGGGGTAGGCGGTACAGTAGTGTGGCCGAGCGCATTAAGCCAGTTGAAGCCGTCACCGGTCGAGCCCGTCTCCGGGTGGGAGATGCCGCCAGTGGCAAGAATCACAGATTTAGCTTTGTATAATATTCCGCCAGAAATCACTCCCTCAACGCGCTTGCCGACTGAAACTATCCTAGAAACCGGCGAGACATTCTTCACCACCACACCGTTGTCTCGAACATATCGTTCCATGACTTTGAAAACATCGAGTGCCCTCTCTGTCTTAGGGAAAGCGCGTTTCTTAGCCTGCACGACGAGAGGCAAGCCTCTCGACTCGAAGAAGTTGAAAGTCTCTTTAACCCCGAACTGGGAGAAGGAGGAGTAGAGGAACTGCTCTGCCTCGCCGTAGTTCTTGAGAAGCAGACGGATATCGAACTCCGCGTTGGTGATATTGCACCTGCCGCCGCCGGTGATCTTCAACTTCTCGCCGAGGTGCCTATTCTTCTCCAGGAGCAGCACTTTCTTCCGGAGCTCACCCGCTCTACCAGCAGCCATCATACCGGAGGCTCCGCCTCCGACAACGATAACGTCATACTGCTCTTCTGGACTCTGCATCTTGGATAATTTTATAATTTATTTACCCTGGCTTATCTGGCCCGTCGCCTTGTCATAATTAACGTAGAGACTCTTACCAACTGAAGGCTGCACCACCATCGGCTCACCTGGCAGCCGGTCGACGTAGTTGTAGACGGCGCGGCCGTCGTGCACCTCCAACGTCTGCGGAGCGATACGGTCGCCGACAAAAAGCGTGTTGGTAGATCTATAGACTCCGCCGTCATTGATTACTAGCGCAGCGTAGTAGAAGGTTCCTGTGCCGCCCGTAGAGGCCTGCAGCCAGACCGCAGCATCTGTATCGCCATCCCCATCTAGGTCGCCATAGACCGGCTCGCCGAAGAGGCGAAGCTCGATCTTCTCGGCAGACTTGCTTCCCTCGATAGGAGGATACTCTACCTCGGCCTTGCCATCTTTCAACAACAGAGTTCGGCCATCTATAGTATAGGAGATATTGGCCGGATCAGAGGGTACTGATATTTTAGATTCTGGCTGTAAGTAAAGTAACCCAATAAGCAAGATAGCCGCAACGATTATTAAAAAAGTTTTTATATTCATAAATATAACTTAGCATGTTTAAGTAATTTATTCATATATCTTTAAAATTTAAAGCCCCGTATTAAACGGGGCAGGCAAAGAGCCAAGTAAGCTTAGGAGTCCGGTGCTCGCAGTAGTCGGTCATCTCACTGTAAACCCTGATCGAGTAGATGCCAGCAAGATTGGAATATTCTCGGCGGACAGTCTCCGCAGCTTCATCGACAGTGAAGCCTTCTACGAAACTAGTTTCAATATCAGAAGGATAGGCACAGCTTGCTAAAACAACGAAGTACTCCGGCACAGGAGCTCCCTTCAGACCTCGATGATAAGCATCGGCCCGCGGACGTCGGTGCACTTCCTCTCTGCCACCTCGAGTACCTCTCTAACGACATCAGACGCAGAACGATCCTGGAGGTCCAGGTTGTTATACATGTAGTCCAGCGCACCGAGAGCGTATGAGGCGCCGGCGCCGACAGCAGCATAGGAAGTTGTCGGTTCACCAACCTGAAAGTCGGAATCGAATTCGTACATGCCTCCGCGATACGCCAAGAGGAAGTTGCCTCCGGTCTCGGTGTTGTTCGCCACCCGGCTGTAACCGCCCTCCTTAAGCATCTTCCTGATGACAGGCACGACCTTGTTGACCAGAAATCGCCAGTGGGTGTCCGAACCCTCGCCGGTAGACTTGTCTTCAGGCAGTTCGAGCGACATCAAGATCTGTCCCATGCGGAACGAACCGCAGAAGCCAAGCAACGCGTCGGGACCATTCTTCTGGCGGATGGTGAAAACTTTAGGATCCTTCCTGATAGTAAGATCGGAACCAGCTACGCCGGCAGAATCAGCACCCATCACCATGCACTCATCGCCGATGAGGCCTACCACGCAGGTCACGAGAACTCCTCCTCTGTTTAAATTAAATAACTTCCAGACTCAAACTATCAAATAAAGCGAGTGATGTAAATGTAAGTAATAGCGCTGGCTGTAGCTGTCACAATAACGCCCCAAGCCATATCAGCGAGCGTCACGACAAGCGGCCAGTTGGCAAGAGTCGCCTGGTTGGTGAGGTCATAGGCGCCGTAGGCCAAGAGACCGAGCAAGGCGCCGCGGAGTATCGCATCGGAGAGTGTTTTAGCCTCGACAGCCGGGCCGACAGCGAAGAAGACTACTCCGAAGGCATAAAGGAGATAAAAAAGAAAAGCCGGAACGAGACTTACCTTAACGGCGAACATGTAGCCAA
>CAYUNB010000002.1:0-3590 GCA_964446095.1 uncultured Candidatus Saccharibacteria bacterium | reverse complement strand
AGATCGATAGAACGGTGCGGCCAGCCAGCCGATCCAGACAGAGTCGAGGGCAGCAAGTGAGATAAGCGAGACGATATATGAAGTGAGCATGATTTATTCTTTAATCCGAGCGCCGATCACGACGGCGAGCGCCGCGATGAGAACATTCTTAATAATATATTGGCCTTCAAGCGTCGGTATGAGGAAAAACTGCCAAGTTATACCGGGCAAGATTACAAGGGGCATGACAGTAGTGATAAGGTGCAGACCGAGAAGAAGGATAGCTGGGCGCTCGGCGCCAGGTATAAGGAAGAGTATGCCGATCAGCATCTCATAGAGCGCGAAGAGCATGTAGAAAGTGCCGAACGGCATGAAGTGGATCGTGTGATTGAAAAGAGCGAGCACCAGCGGCGCAGCCGGACTAGCGCCGACGAACTTCAAGAAGCCGAACCAGAAGTAGACGATGAAGATGGCTAGTCTAGCCATAGGTATCTCCGACCTCTGGAGTATAGCGATGATTTTAGTGTCGATTTCTTCAATCCTGTCCTTCATATGTGTAGCTAGTCGGCAGCCTTCGGAAATTCGAGATAAAATGTTGATCCTAGATTCTCTCTGGAGTCGAACCAGAAATCACCACCCATCTTATTCATGACCGACTTGATGATATACAGGCCGAGTCCCGTTCCGCCGGCTTTGAACTTAATCGCGTTAGTAGCTCGATAGAAACGGCTCATGATCTTCTGCTTCTCATCGTCAGGTATGCCTATCCCTTGATCGGCAAAGCTCATAACTATCTTATCCCCCTTCCTCTCTACTGATATATCAACCTTGGCCGGCGGACGACTATATCGTATAGCGTTGTCGATGAGATTCTGAAATACCTGTCCCACATAGAGAGAGTCGATATCGGCATTAAAGGCAGTGCCAGCTGAATTGAGTCCGATCTCTGCACCGCTCTTGTCGATATATTCCTTCATGCTATCGATACTCTTCTGCAGGAGCACCAGCAGATCAATCTTCTCATTCTTAAACACAGCTTCGTTCTTATCAAGACGGGAAACGTCGAGTACATTCTTGATCAGGTCCTGCATGTTATGCTCAGTATCATACATCGTCTGTAGGAGCTCTTGCTGCTGATTATTAAGCGGACCAGTATTCTTATCGAGCATTAGCTCAGTGCTGCCAGTGATGACAGTAAGTGGTGATTTAAGCTGATGGGAAACTAGCGAAGAAAGCTCGCCTATCTGCCTTTCGTATTCTTCGATATCGTTGAAGGTCTTATCGAGATATGAAGAAATAGTCCCGAGCTCGCTCTGTGAAATCAGATTGATCCTATACCTGCGGTCTCCATGATCGAACTTAGATATACCTGAGAGCAAGCGATTGAGACTGGTGATGAAGACCGAGATGATATTTATAACCGCACCGAAAAGAAAAATAATGGTGATGATGAGAAAGGCGAAAGAATAGTTGATTATAGCTGAAGACAGCTGGTCGATATGACTAACTAAGACAGCATGATCGGTAGTATTCTGAACCTCAATTTGAATATTCTTAATATGGAGCAGGTAGAAATAGACGAGCATCAGGATCAAGAGAGAGGTCGTCCCTATCAAGAAGCCAAGCTGTACAGAAAATTTTTTAAACATCGCAATCTAGTGGTGCTCCGAGGTCTTAATACCTGATAGTTTATAGGCTGAAACAGCTGTCAGGAAGAGTGCTGCATACTGGAATACGGCCTCCAGATTCTCGCCAGTCGCGTCGGAAAGCCACGGGAAAAGATGCAGGGTTTCGCTTGTATACTCGAAGAGATGAAGCATGATGAAGAAGAAGTTGGCGGCGGCGAACCACTGCAGGAAATTCTTAACAGTCCTGTATTCAGGATAGAGAGCGAAGCTCCTGACGTATGCCATCGTAGAGAAGAAGAAGAGCAGCGCCAATATATGCTGGATGCCATAGTCGGTAACGAAATAGATGAAGTTGTAAAGAGTAAAGGCTACGTCCTTAAGATTCATCACCGCCAGAGTTATGATAACGGTCGGTATTAATATTAAAAGCAGGCCCGGCAGAAACACTCGGAAATAGTCTGATCGGGAACGCGCATTGCTGCTATCCGCGGCTACTGATTCGAAAAGCAGAGCGAAGAAAACGAGAAGGAACCACTGGCCGGTGTAGAAGAAAGCGTGGCGGAACCACATATCAAAGATACCGAAGTTGCTGAGCATGTCGTCTGGATGCAGGAAAAGTTTCCAGTTTGTATATGCTGCCAGAAGTGGAAAGAGCCAGAGAAAAGTCTTTTTATAACGGGACTCAGGCAAGACCTTCCTCATATATAGGAAAATACCTAAGGTGGCAATAATGCTGATAAAAACTAAATAGTCGCCAAAGTCTAGAGACATATTCATGTTCATTAATTATACCAGACTATGTTACAATTAGCATATGAAATTTCTTGTTAATATTTTCGAAGAGATTAGGAAAAAGACCGGCCTCAAGCCGCACTATATAGAGACAGCAGTAGCTGCCGCCATACTCGTAGCAACGGCGATAATCTCCGGCAAGGGCATCGTCGAGTGGGTCGGCGTGCTCGGCGTGATACTCACCTTCGAGTATCAAGTTCTCTCGACGTATCTCCGCGAGCACGCCGAGGCAAGAAAGCAGAAGGGGCACGAGAAGAAATCTGACACCATATATATGGAGATACAGGTGCTCTTCTACTTGAAGGAGGTTATCTGGACGGCCTATTTCCTGGCGCTCGGCGCTTACTCCGCTATCGCCGGCACTATCATCTTCATCATCTACGGGGCTTGGAGGAAACTCTATCGGCAGGAGATACCGCTCTCGGACGACGATATTATATGAAATAAAAAGTCCCGCTCTCTGCGGGACGTTTTTTAAACTTACAACCAATGTTTATAATGCCTGTTAGGCAGAAGGAGCACCTTGCGTTCACCAACCTTCACCGTCAAACCTTTGGCACTCTCTTCAGCGAGTACGTACAGCGTACATCCGATGGGAATCATCCAGCCCCACAAGAGGATCTTGAAGGCGTCGATAACGTTCTTCGCATCATCTTTGCGACCCGCCTTCTCATTCTCAATATCGCCGAGATAGCCGACTGTGAAGACCATGGTGATGTAGAAGAGTACGGCTGCGGGGATCATTTCCGCGTCGTCCTCCTTGCTGTCTTCTTGGCGCGAGCCTTCTTAGCGGGCTGATGCTTAGAACTAGAAGCCTGGCTAACACTCTTCTTCAGCGGACGCTTGAGCAGTACGGTGACGGGACTGATACAATCTCGCGGCGGTGTCTGGGCTATACCAACCGCCTCCCAACCCTCCTTACCAAGTTCGGCCAATTGGCCCTCGAGAAACCTCCGCTCTGTATGATGCATGTTCCCTTGAAGCGTTTTATATTCCCACTGCAACTGGAAACCTCCTCGGCACCTGATTACAAAGACCAAACACACTCTTACAATAAACTATATTTCAAATCTGTCAAATATATCACGACTCCCCTGCTTTGCTTTTTTTATTCTGATTTGATAATATTCTTTGTGATATTCCTCGGTAGCTCAGTGGTAGAGCAGCTCGCTGTTAACGAGTTGGTCGTAG
>CAYUNB010000001.1:0-36773 GCA_964446095.1 uncultured Candidatus Saccharibacteria bacterium | reverse complement strand
TCGCTGACGATCTTGGCTCTTTCGGAGGAAGCGGACTCTCCAATTCGGGCGAGTTTCTGGTTTTGAAATCTGCTTCAGGAGATACTCTCGACTCGCTCGATGCTTCGACCGGTTGGCCAGCAGGCGACTCTGCCACCAAGCAGACTATGCAGTGGACAGGCAGTGCCTGGGTCACTGCTACTGGCACCCCGCGAGCCGCTAATGCATCTGTTGCTCTCGGTGCTAATAGTTCTGGCAATGGTTCTGCCGACATCACTTCTGGGGATGCTACGTCCGAGCCGGACTTCAGCGGCCTCTCGGCTCATGCCAGTCCTGCGGATTTAAGCAGTCTACCGCCAGAGGTTAAGATCTTCGCCAGCGCTGGGCGCAACAGGCTTGCGATGGTTGGCGGCCCCGTCAGCTTCGAGGAGAAGCTCTTCAATAGCAGCCGCGAAGATCTCGACGGCGGCAATGTGTCTTGGTCATTTGGAGACGGACAGACTGCAACTGGCAAGCTGGCTGTGCATGCATATCTCTACCCTGGCGACTATGTGGTAGTCATGAATGTGCTGAAGAACGCAGACAGCTATGTCGCTCGCGCTAATGTCAGAGTCGTGCCGGCAGACTTGGCTATAACCGCCTTCACTTCTGATGCTGTTAAGATTTACAACCAATCGGCTTATGAGGCCAATGTAGGTCAGTGGCAGCTTGTGTCGCGAAGGCTGACCTTCACCATTCCAGAAGATACTATCATTCTGCCGAACCACGAAGTCATATTCCCCAAGTTGGTTACGGGTTTAGGCGGCGACTTATCTAGCCTCAAGCTTGTTTCGCCAGCTAGAGAAACTGTTTCAACATTCAGTCCGTCAGTCGCCACTTCAAGCTCTGTAACCGCAGCCCCTATAGCATCTGCAGATGTGGTGGCCGCGTTAGCGAGCGCCGAAGCCAGGCTGCTTGAAGCTCGGCGCGAACTTGATGCACAAAGCTCGGCGAAGATCTCGGCTGCTAAGCCAATAGTTACAGTCGCGGTGTCACACCTGAATAATTCTAAAGAAGAGATTGAGCCCAGCGTAAGGATTCCATCAGTCTCATCTGTACAGATTATCGAGCCGTCTAAGTCGATCTTCCAGAAGATTATAGAGCTTCCGTCGGCAGGCCTCCGATACATCAGGAACTTTTTCTAGGATATAATAGTCGCATGACATCTGCTGAAGAGCGCCACGATGCACTGAAGAAGATCAAAGATGAACTCTTGAATTTCAAGAAGTCGCCTTTGTATAAATTCCGTACGGAGAATAAATATTTCCCGGTCATAGGCGAGGGGAGCCACTTCGCAAAAATCATGTTCGTCGGCGAAGCGCCAGGCAGGAACGAGGCCCTGCAGGGTCGGCCTTTCTGCGGGGCTTCAGGCAAGGTCCTCGACGAGCTGCTCAAGTCTGCCGGCCTTGCTCGCCAGGATGTGTATATCACTAATATAGTTAAGGATCGTCCGCCGGAGAATCGCGATCCGACTCCGGAAGAGAAGGCTCTCTATGCGCCGTTCCTCGACCGGCAGATCGCTATCATTGAGCCGAAGGTGGTGGCTGCGCTCGGTCGGCACTCGATGGAATATATCATGAAGCATTTCGGTTTGGAGTCTAAACTCGAGCAGATCAGCCAGGCTCATGGCAAGGCCTTTGAAGCCGAAGCGCCTTACGGCAAGATCTCGGTCGTCGCGCTCTACCACCCGGCCGTTGCTATCTATGATCGCAACCAGAAGGAGACTCTCATAAAAGATTTCAGGATTATTAAAAGATTAGCCAGTATAAAATAGTGAAGAGAATTGGAATTTTATTTTTAACTTTAACAGCGGTGGCTGCTGTGGGGTTCTGGTACGAATCGGCGCCACATTCACCAGCTCAAAATCAGAATATAATCGTTGATCTGCCTAAGCCTGGCGAGCGTGTTTCATCGCCACTTAAGATCACCGGCCAGGCGAAAGGCAACTGGTTCTTCGAAGCTAGCTTCCCGATCGAGCTTCTGGATAATGCAGGAAATATTATCGCGCGTACCCATGCCGATGCGAAGAGTGACTGGATGACGACGAGTTTCGTGCCTTTCGAGGCGAGCTTGAGGTTCCAGAAGCCGCCTACAGCTAGCGGTTTGCTTATTCTTAAAAAGGACAACCCTTCCGGACTGCCGCAGAATGACGAGCAGATTTCTATACCTGTTGTCTTCTGAAGATGAAGGTGATTATGAATAGCGCTGTGCCTATGAGCACGATGATCGGACCGGATGGCTGCTTCCATGCATAAGCCAGTGCGACGCCGACTGCTCCGACTGCAGAGCCGAAGATTAAACTCAATATCGAAAACTGCTTAAAGTCGGCCGAGATGTTCTTGGCCGCCGCCGCGGGTATGATCACTAAGGCTCCGGTTAAAAGTGCTCCGGCAATCTTGATGCCGAGAGCGACCGCCAGGCCGACTGACAAAAGGAAAATAAGATTAATGCGCGAGGTCTTAACGCCTGCGGACAAGGCCAAGTCATTGGAGATCGTCGAAAGCAGAAGGGCTTTAGAAATTTTATATACCATAGCTACTATCGCCAGAGAGAGCATTATCGCCACTGCCATGTCCGTTGTCGTGACCTTAGTAATATCTCCGAAGAGCGACTCAAGCAGGTCTATCTCTTGCGTGATAAGTATTCCGGCAGAGAGACTGGCGGTGAAGAAGATGCCGACGAGCGTCTCTGTCGGTGCGGAAGAGTGTTTGTCGAGGTACCAGATTCCCAGTACAGCTAAGAGGAGTGCTGAGAGCGCCCCGATAAAAGGATTGATCCGGAGCATTATAGCCACTGCCAGGCCTGGCAGTGCGACGTGCGAGAGCGCATCGCCGACGAGCGACATGCGCCGCAAGATCATGAAGCTTCCCAGGTAGCCGGTAGCCGCTCCGATGAAGATTGCAGTGATTATGGTTGTAATAAGGGCGGAATTTGAATAGTCCATATTATTTTATATCTTCTTCATGATGCGCTCCGTAATGAACATGTACGGTAGCTGCTTCGCCGTAAAGTTTCCTGGCACTTTCGTCGGTAATCACTTCATTGGGAGTTCCGAGGCAGATCTGCTTCTGATTGATGCATAGGACTTGGTCAGCATAGCGGTAGACTACGCCGAGGTCATGGGAGATCATCACGATCGTTGTCTTATTTGTTTTACTGATATGGTGGATCAGTGAGTAGATCGTCTCTTCTCCGCCGATGTCGATGCCGGCAAGAGGTTCGTCGAGCAGGAGTACGTCTGGGTTTCCGGCGATGGCCCAGGCGATGAGAACTCGCTGGAGCTCTCCGCCGGAGAGGTTGCCAAGCTGCATGTCAGCGAAACCTGGATCAGATAGGCCCGTCAGTTTGAGACTCTCTTCTATCTTATCCCGGCTATTTTTTAGAGTTAAAAATTCTCCGACGCTTAGAGGGAAGCCTCGCTCGATATAGAACTTCTGTGGCACGTAGCCAATCTTAATAGCTGGTCTCCATGAGATCTTGCCCTGGTAAGGTATGAGACCGAGCAGCGCCCGGAAGAGCACACTTTTACCCGCGCCGTTGGGGCCTATCACTGCCAGCGTCTCAGCCTGCTTGAGATTGAAGCTCACATCGGAAAGGGCAATGCCGTCTTCGAACTCGACGGTTAGTCTCTGTACTTCCAGAATATTGTCTGGACTCATATATGTGCTAATTTTATCACCGCTAGAGACTATTGCCTATTAATTTAGCATATAAAAAAGCCCCAGTTTCCCAGGGCAGCTCTCTGCTACTTTATTATGTACTCATCTTCGAATTTGATCACGCCTCCATGGAGAACCTTGCAAGTTACTCCGCCTCGCCACTCTTTATCTAAAGCATCCTTGAGCCCCGGCTTAATCTCCTCCATCCTGCCGCAGGCGAAGGTCTCTCCAGTGATCTCCAAGACAACTTCTTTCCCGATATGGATATGCTTGCCCACCAACTCCGGTCCGAACTTCAAGAAGCCAGAGAGCAGGAGATTCGCTCGGCGCTCTGTCCAAGGCAGACTGATGCCGAGTTCTTGGCAAACAGCTAGCCAATGGAAGCTCGAGAGAACCGTTACTTGTCTATTTTTTGACTTGCTGCCTTTATAATCTCCAGCGACTCCGGCTTCGGTTGTGACCAGAGCCGACTCCACTCTCTCCATTGGTTGGCGCGTGCCTTTCTTGATGGCGATACCCACCAGGCGTTTCAAACTCATCTTATTTCAACCCCTTTCTTCCCCAGGTTATCTTAGACATCGAGGGGGCGTCAATAGTATAATTAAGATTATTATTTAAAAAATATCTCATGAATAAATTAAATCCTAGCAAGGTTGCTCTCGCCACAGGTTTGCTCCTCGGAGGCTTCCATCTTGCTTGGTCGATTCTTATCGCGCTCGGCGTCGCCCAGCCGATACTCGACTTCATCTTTTCTCTCCATATGATCAGCCCCTACATCAATGTCCTGCCCTTCGACTTCGGCACGATGATCGAGCTCGTCGCCTTCACCTTCACTGTCGGCTGCGTTCTGGGCTATATCGGAGCTTTGGTCTGGAATATGGTTCATAAAAAATAGTGGAGAGTTTTAAGGAAAAAATCTGGACAGTTGTCCAGCAGATACCGAAGGGCGAAACTCTCACCTACAAACAAGTGGCAGAGAGAGCTGGGCGGCCGATGGCATACAGGGCAGTCGGTAATATCCTAAACAAGAATTACGATCCTAAAATTCCTTGCCATCGAGTGATCCGCTCCGACGGGGCCTCAGGCGGATACAATAGGGGAGCAGCCAATAAAATTAAAATTCTTAATAAAGAGAAAAATGAAAAATAAAAAAGAGATCTGGTTTGAGAAGCGCTGGTACGGCTACTGTCCGGTCAGTACCGAGGGTTTTCTGCTCTCCCTCGGCTACATCGCCTCGCTCTGGTACTGGTTCCAGTATGCGGACATGAACTCCAACTCCGGGAGCGACACGCTGATCGCCTTCGCGCCGATCTTCATCATAATCAGCGTGGCGTACGTCTTCGTCTGCCGAGCCAAGTCTTAATCGAGGAAAATAAAAACTCCCGGGCCTTGCGGCTCGGGAGTTTTTATTTTTTTTAGGCTCGCTGTACGTTAGCAGCAGCAGGGCCCTTAGGGGTCTCTTCCATCTCGAAGGAGACTGTGTCGCCCTCGCGAAGGTCAGGGAAGGTAACACCATTGAGAGAGTTAGCATGGAAGAAAAGATCCTTTGCCAAGCCCTCAGCAGCGATGAAACCGAAACCCTTGTCAGAAACCAACTTCTTGATTGTTCCTGTCATTGATTAGTTCAATAACTTTTAAATTACAAAAGATTTATGGATACCTAAAAATTCGACTGTTTTTATGAGAACCAACCTCTTTGTCAGTCAAGTATAGCATACCTATTATTTTTGTCAAGCATATTAATGCTGGTCAGGGCGAGCCCGGAAACGCTATAATGTAGCGGCTATTTATAAGTTATAAATTTATAATAAGACGATGATCAACTATTGGGCAGTCTTAGCTTGCGGAGTATTGTCGATGATTCTCGGCATGGTCTGGTACGGGACCCTTTTTGGTAAGAAGTGGGCGGAGATTATCGGCGCAGACATGCATGATGCTAAGGCTCGGGAGGAGATGCGGAAGGCCGCTGGCCCGCTCTATTTGGTTCAGTTCCTACTGACGCTCTTCCAGGCGTGGGTGCTGGCGTACTACTTATCAATTTTGAATGTCGGCAGCGCTATGGGCCACGCGCTCTGGCTCTGGGCCGGCTTCGTACTGCCGACGACTGCCGGTGCCTCGATGTGGAATAACGAAAAGAAACATCTGGCCTGGTCGCGCTTTCTGATTCAGACAGGCTACCAGCTTACTCTATTCGTTGTATTTGGTCTTGTGCTCGGAGTCTGGCGTTAGAACTCTCAAGCTTGGCGCATAACATTGTCAGAAACTCCGGTTACTCCTCAATGTACTGTTAGTACATCTTCCTCGTAAGCCTCGTTTCTTCCGCGTTCTGCATCCAAGTTTGAAAGTTCTAATTTAACATTAATTTTAACTTGACTATCTAGACTTTATATATTATTTTAATCCCGGATAGGGAGGTATATTTGAAGAAATCCATGAAGCTTGTATTTCTAGACACCGAGACGACGGGCAATGAACCGAAGAAGGATCGCCTTTGCCAGCTCTGCTACAGAGTCGGTGATAAGGTGAGGTCGGAGTATTTCAAGCCGCCGATCCCGATCCCGCCGGAGGCCTCGGAGATCACGCACATCACTGACAAGACGGTGGCCGACAAGCCCGCCTTCCGGGGCAGTTCGATGCACAAGGAGCTTGATACGATTCTGCAGGATCATGTACTTGTGGCTCATAACGCTCCCTTCGATTGCGCCATTTTGAACAATGAAGGCGTCGTGGTCCCGAGGAAGATCTGCACCCTGAAGGTAGCTAGGCACCTGGATAGCAACAACTCTCTGCCGAACCATCGTCTGCAGTTCTTGCGCTACTATCTCGGGCTCGAAGTCGAGGCCGAGGCGCATGACGCCAAGGGTGATGTAGCAGTGCTCCATGCCCTCTTCGAGCGGCTCTTGGCTAAGATGATGGAGACGATTCCGGACAGGGACAAGGCTATTGAAGAGATGATTGAGATCTCCAATAGACCCTCGATCATCAAGAAGATCACCTTCGGCAAGCACAAGGACAAGCTCGTCGTCGATGTGTTGAAGGAGGACCGCGGCTATCTCGAGTGGCTCTTGAAGACGAAGCTGGAGTCAGACAAGGACGAAGAGGACTGGATCTACACCCTCAAGCACTTCCTGGGAATTAAGAAATAATATAGATTAACTAAACCCCGCTCGGCGGGGTTTTAAATTTGTCTGTTATAATTAATTAAATAATGCCAGTCAACTTCTATTATTATTTTGCAGGTGATATAGTCCGCTTATGAAAAAGTACTTTTGGTGGACAGTTGGGATTATCGCTACTCTCTATCTCTTACTTGTCGTAGTCCGCATATTCCACTTCATTGACCAGAAGAAAACTGACGAGCAGGTTGCTAAGATCAATGCTACTAAACTTACTCTCGATGATGTAATGGGTAAGAACTTGCCTCCTGATCCTGGTGCCGAAGCAGATAAGACTATAGAAGGAGTTGATGCTAACAAGAATGGCATCAGGGATGATGTAGAGTTGGCGATCTTTAACGCCTATCCAAATTCGGCTAAGACACGGGCGGTGTTGCTACAGTATGCGCTGGCTTTGCAGATGGAGATGACACAGCCGGTTGTGAATACACAGACAGTTACAGCGGTGGCTCAGGCTGGAGAACGATCTTCTATTTGTATAGGAAGTCTTTTACCTAGAAATAATTTACAAAATTATGTTCAAGGTACTAGAGACCTTAGTTCCTTTGTTGAAGACAAGGAGTTAAACAACGATTTAAGAAGGAAGGCGCAAAATGCTTTTTATGAACAGTTAGGAGCTCATGATGTGCCAAGAGAATCTTGCGATCTGGATATTTCTGCTCTACCAAATTAAAGACTAAATATGAGAAGAGGAAACTATATTATTTTAGTGGCTCTATTTGTCGCACCATTTTTCTCCTTTGCTCAAGGAAATACTGTTAGATGTTCCTCTGACGGCTACACTGTCGTAACTATAAATGGGATTTTTAATGATGAGAATGGGGCACAAAATAATTTGTTGGCGCTGCTTCAAATTTCTCCTCAATTTTATAGGGGTCAAAAAATTAATTATCAATACCTTCTCAACCCCTCTCATCTCGCTGGCCTCGGCGACCTTGCTACTGCGGCTTACCAGAAATATTTCGAAGACGAGACCGTGAGCGATTACGATTTGGTCGAGATGCTTCGCTCGGCGAGTGACAAAGTAAATACTCGCAAGCTCCTACTCGTGGCTCACTCGCAAGGCAACTTCTATGCCAACAGTTTCTACGACACTGTCGTCGGTAAGACGGGCGGTGTGCCGGCCGAGTCAATCGGCATTTATGCTGTGGCTACTCCAGCTAGTCGAGTGGCGGGTGATGGTAAGTGGATCACTTCAGATACTGATAAGGTTATCGCTGGGCTCGTAGCCAAGACACCAGGCCGAAATATAATGAGGCCGAATACGAGCATTAAGCTGGCTTCTGGTGACGATCCGCTTGGGCACAGCTTCTCTGATGTCTACCTCAAGTACCGCGGTGCGGAGATCGTATCGGGAATCGAGGCCTCGTTAGATAAGCTTAAAGTTGACCCTCTGGCCGATCAATCTCTGCCTTGTATTGACCCGCCTAAGCTGACTCTAGTTCATAAGATTGAGGGGTTAACTCTCGCTGCCGCTGATCCAGTAGCAAATCTTGGTGCAGATATGATTACGAGCACAGCTTATGCTGGTTATAAAACAGCTTCCGCTGTGGCTTCCGCGGTTAATACTCTGGCCAATCAGGCCGCTTCTGGTCTTGCCTCAGCTGTATCCAGCTTCAATACGGCTGCGGCATCTCTGCCTAAGGCGAGCCAGATCGCCGCGGCTACGCCCTCGCTTGCCGCTAAGGTTGCCGACTCGGATCCTCAAATAAATATCTTTTCTTCTAAATTAACGCCAGTTTCGTCCTCGGCCAGTGTAGCTACTTCTGAAACATCAGTATCTTTAGCAATCGCCCCGACAACTTCTGTACCCATATTAGCGGCGGTAGTTATAAACAACTCCGCGACTACGACCTCTTCTTTAATATTTTCCCAAGATATCGCCAGTAGTTCTTCTCCTGTTGCTGACCTAGAGACAAGTGCAGATTCGATTGCAGGCGATTCAGTCGGAATATCTCACGTATATATAGCCGTACCGCTTGTATATGAAGCTACTCCTATACCCGAGTCTCACGAGATCCCAAGCGTAATCGGCGGCGGAGATCCTACTAGGTCAGCAGTCGCGGATATTGCCAATGACAACTCTCCAACTGCTTCAGATGACAGCTCAGCCTCAACCACCTACAACGATCTGACTCAAATTGTAGAAATTTCTACCACAACAGCCACTTCTACTAATTCGTCTGGTGGCTCTGCTGCAACTTCGTCTCTGCCAGTACCGGCTCCGCTTGAGCCATCTGTCCTGGTTGCAAGCCGGCCGGTTGTAATCAACGAAGTGGCCTGGGGCGGTACAGTCGCTCACGCTGAAGATGAATGGATCGAACTATACAATCGTTCTTCGGCCAGCATCGATTTGAGCGGATTCACTCTCTACTCTAAGACGGACAACAGCCCTTACATAAATCTTTCTGGTACGATACCTGCGTATGATTATTTCCTTATTGAAGCTAAGAATCCGGGCGAGACGGATGAGCTATCGCAGAGTCCAGTTAAGAATATCCCTGCTGATCTCTGGACAGACTTTGGTGCCGGCCTATCTGACCGTGGTGAAGATTTAATTCTTTCTTATGCTTCCACTACCATCGATGAATTGCCCCTTTGCAATAACTGGTGCGGCGCGATTCAGAGGACGACGGAGCGCTACGATCCTGACTTGCCGGGTACCAGCCTTTCGAACTGGTCATACAATAACGGTATCGTTTACAACGGCCTTGATACGAATGGTAATACTATTTACGGTACGCCCCGCGCCAGGAATGGCCTCAACTACCTCATTAACCGAGGTGCTACTATCTCTTCTGATCTAACTCTTAAGAAGAGCACTAGCCCATATGTTGTCTATGGCCAGCAGCATGTTTCGCAAGGCGCAACTCTCACTTTCGAGCCGGGCGTCGTGACTAAATTTTTAAACCGCTCATCACTGGTAGCTGATGGTAATGTCGTGGCGAATGGAACTCTCGACGATCCGATTATTTTCACAGCCTTAAATGATGATACTTATGGCGGTAATCTCGATGGCAAGAGTCTCACGCCCGTTAAGGGTGACTGGTTCGGGGTTGAACTCTATGCTAAAAGCGCGTCATCTTCTTTTGACCATACCATCTTCAGATATGGCGGAGACTATGGTCCTGATGCGAGCTATAAGAAGGCGATGCTTTATGTCGGTCAGAATAATACGCCCGTTACTAACTCGAAGTTCGAATTTTCAAAGGCGTACGGCCTATCTCTCGACCACGCGAGTTCGACAGTCTCCGGGAATAGTTTCGTCAGCAATAGCGGCAATGCCTATTCGACAGGTATAAATATTTTTCAGGGCAGCCCGCTCGTCTCTAATAATACCTTCGTGCTCAATGATACAGGCGTCGGTGTTAGCGCCGCCAGCTCGACCGTAACTAATAATATTTTTTCAAGCACCACTTATTCGGCAGTTTATGTGTCCGGTCCAGCTGGGGTGGTTAGCGGCAATAGTGCTTCCGATTCGGAGTTCATATATCTGTATGGCAGCGTCTCTTCTGCCGGCGGCACCACGACTCTTTACAGCAATCCGATACCATACTATCTCTACGGTAACGTTACCGTGCCGCCTGGCTCAGGCCTAGATATAAAAGAGGGAACAACTATAAAGGGTTCGTTTGGCCCGGCTGCTTCTTTCTTGAGCGTCTATGGCAATCTGAATATCGATACTTCGACTTCGACAGGAGTCGTCTTCACTTCCACTTACACGCCGCTTCGCTCTGGGGATTGGATGGGTATAGTATTCGGCACAGGCGCCTCTTCGCACATCACGGGTGCTACCATCGCCGGTGCTCGTACTGGCGCGAGCTATGGTAGCACGCCGATCTATCTTGATAACGTCGTCTTCTCTAACAACAATCTCGGTGTCAGCGCTTCATCACCAAGCCAAGTCGTGAAGGCCTCGAATGTAAACTTCTTCGGGAACACAAACAACAAGAGCCCGGCGAATCTGTGGTAGGGTAGAGTGACGGTATTGCCAAAATACATTTCGTATGTTAATGTTCGGCTTGGTTTTGTTCCTTGATTTGAGGAGGTGTGGTCTCAGTGGCGTCTGAAGATAAGTCATTGCTTAGGGTCAACGTCGAAGACGTCCGGCAGAAGCTGAAGTCCTTCTACGGTGCCTCTGCTAAGATCGATCTAGCAGGCCGCAACTATACCTACGGATTCTTGAAGTATCTTGCCGGTACGCTTAAGGGGGAGACGATGATAGCCGAGGAGTTCTTGATGGCTGTAGCACTGGCCTTCATGGATCTGCGTCGAGGCGCTGGTCCCGACGGCAAGCCGCTTCGTCATTATGCCGACGGTTTGCGTATCTGGCTTGATGATTGCGACAGGATAGCTGCGGCTGAACCCTTCATCATGCTCGACCTGCGTAAGCACGTCTATCCTCATGCCTTCGCTCCTGAGTTCGCCGCCGAACTGGCGAAGGTCGAGAAAGAGGTTCGCAGAGATGTCGAGGACTTTATGAAGAACGATAAGAGCACCCGGAAGTAGATGCCTACCAAATCTAACCCCGCCACTCGGCGGGATTTTTATTATATTGACTTTATATATTTAATATGTTAAAATTGAAAACAGAAAAATACAGTCATGGCCACGAACGAGGACATTGAAAGTAGGGTGAAATGTCGGACGGCGAAAAGATATTGAAAGAGTTGACGGCTCGGGTTAAGAAGATGTTCTTCTGGCCGACAGTTTCGGCCGTATACATCTCTTACTTCGACGACCGCTCCGAAAAGCGGAAGGAACATTCTGACGAAAGCCTGGACTTCGTCTTCAAGATGGTTCGCTTCCATCTTGGCAGAGGCGACTTCCGTCTCGATATGGTCAGTGCCAGCAAGATCGTGATGACTGTCACCTATAAGTCCATGGACCCGCAGCCTGACGGCTTGCGCCTCCGGCGAACTGTCCATAGCTGGCAAGGAGATCCGGCCCTGATTGGGTTGGTCATTGAATATATTCACTGGTGGCATCAGTCTTCGCCTGTGCCTCGTTTCAATACCGTAGTGGAACCTGATCGTACGAAGGCTTCTCTCCTTCCTTCGCTTGTTCTTAATTCGGCACCCCTCGATGGCTGGCCCAATGAGGCCGACAAGAAGGTGCTCGACTTCTATGGCTTCGGCAAGGCTGATATCGGCCGATGCTCGCTAGGCCTCCAGTCGGAGATCAAGGCACTCGTCAAAAGATTGAAAAAGGAGGGCAAGCTGTGAGTGAAATAGAGACCGAGCTCGAGCAGAAGGTGCAGGAAGCTGTCGAGAAGATGTTCCACACGCAGACGGTGTCTTGCGACATCGTGAACACCTTTGCTGATGGTAAGCAGACGGAGGTAAGATCTGGTCGTGTCTCTGTGCTCGATACCTTCGAGAAGATCCAGCATAATCTGGAATTTAGGGAGTATAGTCTGGATGTTGTCAGTGAACATTGTATCAAGATCACGAAGATCTACAGCGGTCCGCGGTCTGCAACTTTCGGTGGCCGGCCGCTCAAGTCTTCGACCTACACATACGTGAGCGGTCGGGATAAGCTCCGGCCGATCCTCGAGTATCTCCACTGGTGGCACAACGCGAGGCCGATTCCTAGCTTCAGCTTCTGTATGGAGGTCAGCCCCGAGAAGCCTTCGTACCTGCCCGCCCTGGTGATGCATAATTTCGGCTTAAGTGTTCTCAATCAGGTCGACGAGAGGGTGCTTTCCTACTACGGCTTCAGGAGGGATATGCTATCCAAGCTGAAGACGCAATACTATCGGCGCGTTCAGAACCGCGACTGGGGCTCCTGGCTCGACTTCGTGTCGGTCAACGAGCTCTGGTTCAATTCGCCCGCCGGTACTAAGCTCCCTGATCTCGTGAACGACTCCATGCTCTGACAAGAAAGGCGGTGCTTAGAGATGATCGCGACCATCATCTGGTGGCTTGTTCGTGTGCTGGCTGTGACCTTCACGGCCTATGCTCTGTTCTCTCCCATCTATTCGATCTTCCGTGATTCAGATCGTCAGGACCCGTACCTCTATCGCTACAAGTATCAGCGTTACCCCTTCGATGACCCGCAGTACTTCGAGGTCAGGGCGCCGAACAGGCAGGAGGCCGACATCGCCGCCAAGGACATCTTCTCCAAGATGTTCGAAGCGAAGATCACCATCATGACCGAGTTCCAGTTCGTTCCTTCCAGACATTAGTTAATATCATAGTAGAATCTCCGCCCTAACCGGCGGGGATTTTTTATTATTGATTTTCATTGATCGGAGAGGTAGAGTGGCGTGAGACAGGAGGTGTTCCCAATGGAAGTGCTGAAGGGCTTCATCAGCGACTACTGCGAGATGGGTTCGGAGGGCATTACCGGTTGGGTCTTCTATGAAGAGAGGACTCCGCAAAGCAATGGCAATTTACACTCTGTTGATGCAGGTGATCATCTGAAGGTATATGGTCAGGAGGGTGAAGTACTCTTCGACGGCGTGATTGAATATGACTTCAATGAGATGTCTGGTATGGTCAAAGACAGTCTTCTCCCGTTTTCTCTCGGCTATATGGTCGAGTGGATCCAGAAAGGCTGGGATGCCGATGAATGGGGCAAACTATTCTTCCATGCCCGGCTTCTGGAGGGTTCCAATGGTAAAGATCTCCGCGCCGAGCTTGTGAAGAAAGAAAAATAAAAAGTGCCCCGCTTAGCGGGGCTTTTTCTATGGGCATTTTTAATATTTTCCATAACTCGAGCAGTCATCGCAGATGACGAAGGCGATGTGGGGCAGGCGATAGTGGCGTCGGAGCGTGCCCGGCTTGCCGCAGACTTCGCACGTACTCTCGCTCCTCTTCTCCGCTTCCTGGATAAGATAGCTGACGCTGTTATTATACTCTGCGGGAATATTCCTGGCGGAGATCCGGAGTGTGCCCGACTTCTCCTTGACGCTAATCACTTCGAAATCCGGCATCTTGAGCGCTTGGAGATCCTCGCAGAGCTTATTCACGATCTCGAACCAGCCGTCCCCGCAGTCGAAGCCGAAGGCCATGAGAGACTCTGTCAGGGGTTTCTCCGGATGGAAGAAACTGAAATTTTCGAAGAGATATTTCGTATTCGCTTCGTTCACTTTTCAAACCTCCTTTTGTATTTGTACTCTTGCTTCATTCTATCACCTCATGAGATTTACAAAAATGTATAAGAGTTGTAATCTGATTTTTAGTGATATCGAACTTTGAAGGAGGTAGTAGATGAACTCACTCATCAATCTTCTTGGCTGGACAGTGTTTGTCGGCCTCTCTGGAGTTGGTCTCTGGTTCCTGCTTGGAGCTGCCGCTCTCCTGTTGGCCTGGGTGGCCATCAAGCTAAGCGGGCATACTCCTTACGGCTGGGAGGAGGTGCCGAAGAGGGAAGTTGTCTCTCATGGAGTGTTGTATGGCCTCTTCACCTTGGTCTATGTCTTCTACTATTTCGGCATGGCGGTCTACTTCAGTAGGCGGGCAGATGAACTTCGCAAGAATCCGCCGAGCTTTCCGAGTCAACCGGCGCAGTAGTCCACTGCTAACCTCTCCGCTAACCGGCGGAGTTTTTTTAATTTACACTTTTAAATAAAAAGGCTACCATTTATATCAGGTACTGACCCTTTACTCTTTATCATAGATTAAGAAGGAGGTGTTAAAGTTGTACGTCCTCGAGTGCGTTCTCGGATCTCTTCTTGGGCTAGGCTTGCTCTGGCTTTTCTCTGGTATCTTCGGTCTGGCGCTCTTGTATCTGACGGTGTTCATCCACGCCGATAATGGCAAGCGTTGGTCTGATATCTCGGAGAATCTCCGCGACCCGGAGTTCAATCAGATAGCTATAAGCCTCGGTCCTCTTGCCGCTCTAGCCGGCCTCGTTTTCCTGGGAATTTTCCTCTATGCCAAATATGATACTTGGCGAGACAGGATTCCTGTTGCTGCGGATAAGTAGCTTAATTTATGAGTCTCATTCACGCCCTTCGATCTAGAATCGGGGGGCTTTTATTGACAACTGATAGGCATTTTTGCTAGTATGGTCGGCACACTTATGGCAAAAAAATCAGTTATCGCAAGATCGAAAAAGACGCCCAAATTCAGCTCGCGCAAGGTGAACCGCTGTTTCCGTTGCGGACGCAAGCACGGCTATATGAGGGACTTCGGTCTCTGTCGTATCTGTTTCAGGGAATTTGCTAATGACGGCAAGATCCCGGGAGTAAGAAAATCATCATGGTAACAGACCCAATTGCAGACTTGTTAATAAGGTTAAGAAACGCCGGTCAGGCTGGCCATTCTTCCGTGACCCTGCCTTTCTCTAAGATAAAGCATCAGATTGCTGAGGCTTTGGTCCGCTCTGGATACATTAAGTCAGTTGAGGTTGTCGAGAAGCCTTCTGCTAAGAAGACTCCGCTTAAGTATCTCACGCTCAGCTTGGCTTACAAGAATGCCGCCGAGAAGACTGGCAAGAAGCAGCCGAAGATCTCTGATGCTTGGAGGGTGTCGAAGGTATCAAGGAGGATATACTCTGGTATCGATGCGCTCAAGTCTCCAAGACAGGGCTTCGGTATCACCGTCCTTTCCACCACTAAGGGTATCTTGACCGATAAGGAGGCTAAGAAGGAGAAGGTTGGCGGCGAGGTCTTACTTACAGTCTGGTAAATAAATTTTTAATTATAAAATCATGTCGAGAATCGCCAAGAAACCAATCAAGCCAGGAGACAAGGTCAAAGTTACTTTGACTCCGGAGAAGCACGGCTACACTCTTAAGGTTGCCGGGCCGCTTGGCGAGAACTCTCGTTTCTTTAAGAACGACATCAAGATCGAATCTGATGCCGAGGGCATCAAGCTTACACCAACTAACGAGGCCTCGCTTCCGCAGAAGGCGCTCTGGGGTACCTACGCTTCTCATATCAAGAATATGATCGAGGGCGTTACAAATGGCTTCAAGAAGAATCTTCAGATCGAGGGTATCGGCTATAAGACACAGGTCGCCGGTACTAAGATGACTTGGAGCCTCGGCTTCTCTCATACTATCGATGTAGAGATCCCGAAGGGTCTTAAGGTGACAGTAGAGAAGAATAACTTCTCGATCACCGGTATCGATAAAGAGGCTGTCGGACAGTTCGCAGCTCAGTTGGTAGCCATGAAGCCGCCAGAGCCTTACAAGGGCAAGGGTATCAGATATGAGGGTCAGGTTATCAGAATGAAGGAGGGTAAGAAGTCAGTTGCATAAAATAATATGAAACAGGGCAAACTTACAAAGAAAGAGCAGTTGCAGCGCAGGCACCGCCGTATCCGGGCCAAGGTTTTCGGTACATCTGACAAGCCTCGCCTTTCCGTGTATCGCTCTAATAAATTTATCTACGGCCAGCTCATCGATGACACCGCAGGCAAGACCCTCGTGGCTGTCAGCGATATGCTCCTCGACTCGGGCACCAAGAAGACTAAGCTTGAGAAGGCTAAGATCGTCGGTGCCATGCTTGGCAAGATGGCTACAGATAAGAAGATCAGTAAGGTTGTCTTCGATCGCGGCGGCTTCAACTATACTCGCAGGGTTCAGGCACCGGCCGAAGGCGGTTGGGAGGCAGGACTAAAATGTTAATACACAATGACCGACACAAATACAAAACCAGCAGAGAATAAGCCAGCTGTACCAGTAAGCGGCGAGAAGAAGACTTTCACTCCTCGACGGCCGATGCAGGGCAGGGGAGGTTTCGGCGGGCGCCCTGGAGGCAGGCCAGGTCCTGGCGGCCGGAACAGCTTCGGCGCTCCGAGGAGCGATATGGAGACTAAGGTTCTCTCGATCAGGCGCGTGGCTCGAGTCGTAGCTGGAGGCAAGCGCTTCACCTTCTCCGTATGTCTCGTGCTTGGCGACAAGAAGGGCTCTGTCGGCGTCGGCTTAGCTAAGGCTGGCGGTACATCAGAGGCTATCGACAAGGCTACCCGCGATGCAAAGAGGAATATGGTGAAGGTTGCTCTGACCAAGAATATGTCTATTCCTCATGAGACGAGGGCTAAATACTCTAGCGGAGTCGTGGATTTACCCCTAGCTCCGGGCAGAGGATTTATTTCTGGTTCTGCCCCCACGGTTGTCCTTGGCGTTGCTCGTATCACCGACATCAACGCCAAGATTATCTCCGGCAGCAAGAATAAGATCAATAACGCCCGCGCTACCTGGATGGCTCTTAAGAATCTGGCTAAGTAAGTCTGTAAAAATATTTTATGCAGATACATCAAGTAACAAGAAAGCACAAGAACAAGGCGAAGAAGCTGGTTGGCCGAGGCGGCAAGCGAGGTACTACTTCAGGTAAGGGTACTAAAGGCCAGAATGCCAGGTCCGGCCGCAAGAAGCGCCCCGAGCTCCGCGACATCATTAAGCGCGTGCCGAAGCTCCGCGGCCGCGGCAAGAATATCTTCACCTCTATCCAGGTTCCTCCGGAGACTGTGAATATTGCCGAACTCGCTGCCTTCAAGGCTGGTGAAATTGTATCTCCTAAATCTTTGCTTAAGAAGGGCTTGGTCAGGCGCTATGCCGGCAAGTTGCCGAAGGTCAAGATCTTGGCCGAAGGCGAACTTTCTGCTAAGCTCAAGTTTGATAACGTATCCTTCTCCGATGAGGCTAAGGCCAAAGTCGAAAAGTCCGGATCGTCTATCAAATAATTTTTAAAAAGTGAAAGACTTTTGGAATAAATTAAGTTTGGTCTGGAACGACCAGGACCTGCGGGTAAGAGTACTCTTCGTGCTCGGTATGCTTGTTGTCTTCCGCTTCATCTCCAATATCCCTATTCCGGGAGTAGATGCCGAGCGTCTCCGAGCTCTCTTCGCCAGTAACCAATTCTTCGGCCTGTTGAACATATTCTCCGGTGGCGGCTTGCACAATCTCTCTATTGTGATGCTGGGCGTTGGTCCTTTCATCACCTCATCGATCATCATGCAGCTCCTTACTATGATTTTCCCCAGCATGAAGGAGATGTATCAGGAGGAGGGCGAGGCTGGCAGAAGGAAGTTTGCTCAATATTCTAGAATCATCTCTGTGCCGCTCGCGATGCTCCAGTCCTTCGGCTTCTTGGCGCTTCTCGCTAAGCAAGGGATCATCTCTTCGAGCTTGGGCTCAATGGGGCAGATTACTAACGTTTTCATAATCACTGCCGGCTCAGTCTTGCTTATGTGGATCGGCGAGCTCATCAACGAATATGGCATCGGCAACGGCGTATCCCTCATCATCTTCGCTGGTATCGTATCGCGTATCCCGACAGCTGTGAGCCAGCTCTTCTTCCAGTTCGACGTGACCCAGATTCCGGTTTATCTAGCCTTCTTGGTAGTGGCCGTTGTTATCATTGCTTCTGTCGTTGTTATTACTGAGGCTGAGCGTCCGATACCTGTCACTTACGCCAAGCGCGTGCGCGGCGCCAAGGTGTACGGCGGTACCTCTACATACATCCCACTTCGCCTTAATCAGGCCGGAGTGATCCCCATCATCTTCGCACTTTCGGTATTACTCTTTCCTCAGATGATCGCGGGCTTCTTAGCTAACGTTAATAATACTATTATCTCCAATATCGCTGGCTTCATTACTGCTGCTATTAATAACCAGATCGTCTACGGCGTGGCCTATTTCCTTCTGGTCATAATCTTCACTTACTTCTATACCGCCGTTACGTTTGATCCTGATCAGATCGCTGACAACCTTCAGAAGGGCGGTGCCTTCATCCCAGGCGTGCGCCCAGGCCACCCGACTTCTGAGTATATCGGCAAGATCATTACCCGCCTGACACTCTTCGGCTCTATTTTCCTCGGTATTGTCGCTATCTTGCCGCTCATTATGAGGGCTGTGACTGGCAACCAGTCTCTCGCTATCGGCGGTACAGCGCTCCTCATCGTCGTCTCCGTTGTTGTTGAACTTGTAAAGCAAGTTGACGCTCAAGTTGCGATGAGGGAGTACTAGCTTACTTGACTAATCACATTTAATAATGTATATTAATACCCGGAAAAACGGGTATTTTTATTGAGAACTTTGAATTAAAGGGGAGGGACGGATGAAGAGGGTCTTCGAGAAGTTGAAGTCTGCTGCCTTCTGGATCTGGGATGATTGGGACCACCTGGCTATCTTGGTCTGCCTGGTTTTCCTGATTGCTCTCGGCTCTGGCTGGAAGCCATCTTTCCTTATAGCGGCGGTTTGTGCGGTCTTGGTCGCTCTGGCAGCGATCGCTGACTGGTTCGACGAGACGAAGCGGCAGAAGTCGCGGATAGTTCTCTGGCTCTTCTGCGTCGGTGTCTGCTTTTACTCTATCGCTCCAGAGTCTCCGGTCCAAAAGACTGATAAGACGGAAAGAGCGGTCACTGCAGTCTCCTCGCTCGCTAAGCGAGCGTCGTCAGCCGCGAGCGTAGGTATCGCCAACATCATCCCTCTCGCTGCAGCTTCGGTGAAGCAGATGCCTGTCACTTCTAATACAAGCGTGAGTCAGGTGACCTCTGCAGCTAAGGCTGAATTGTACCTTTGGTATGCACCGTCTTATGGCAGAGGAGTTATCTGTGATAAGGCGGGCAAGGCTCTATGGCTCCTGTCTATGCAGCTGCCATACAGGCCATATCTGCCGTCGGTCCAGAATCCAGTCAATGGCTGGCTTGGTGACCTCAATCGGAAGTATAAGGATATACGAGGGGAGTGGATTAAGGAAGATTTTCCCTTCAGGGCTTCATACGATAAGATCAGACATGATTATGATCACTATCTCGATCAGCCGAAACCAGAAATAAACAGCTACTAAGGAGGCGGCAATGGTAACGATCAAAGATGTTCATGAGGCGGCTAAGATCCTCCGTTCGGACGGCATTGAGTGTATCTACAAGGTTAGCAGTCTTATTGGCTGGGATCGCGCGATGCCCATGCTCATCTTCTTCCTCCATCAGCAGTTCAGCCCGGACAACTGTTTTCCCGAGCATCCTGAAGTTACTAAGAAGGTCGATGAGTTTCTTGAGAAAGAAGGCCTGCTCAACTTCATCTACTATTCTCCTTCTTCTGGCCGGGGCGTGGTCTTCGGCAAGGACAGTCAGCCGACGCATGTGCTGAGTCTCTCCGAACCCGATAGCGAATTGCAGTCAGCTGCCGGTATCCATCTAGGTATGTGGCTCCAGAGTTCATCTACGGATTTCAAGACCATCCCGGCCGGCAACCATCCCTTCGAAAAGGCTCGAGCTGTGATGCGAGTTGAGTACAAAGCCGCTCTGGATGAACTGTGCAAGGATCTTCCGAATGATGAATCGTAGCAATTAGATAGCCGAGGCCGGTGTTCATCACCGGCCTTTTGATTTTCTCTTTATTTTTAACGTGTTGACAACCTCTTTTCACCAGATAGTATAATTAAAATATGAAAAAGCAGTATCCCTATTCAATTACTGTTGAGAAGATTGCTTTTTATATATTTATCTCTACACTCTTCTTTTTACAGCCAAATTATTCACTGGCTGTTTCTGGCGCATGTTCATACCATCGTGGTGTCAACTGTTCAAATGATTCTAGTTTGTATGGTTATGCCGTATGTAATGACGGTTGGGTTAGCTCAACTTTATTATCTGATACTGACGAATGTCACTCTTCTTTGTCGGATATATGTCCATCACCACTAGTTTTAGGATATGTAGATGGTAGTCAGTGTAGGGATATTCAGGCACAGTGTGATGAGAATAATTCCAGAATACGTGCAATTTGTGCCGCGGAGGGGCTAGTAGGGTCTCCAAGCTGTCCTTCCACCAACACTTGTCCCGAAGCTGATTTTTGTAAACAGCAGGTAGCAAACTATAGCTTAGAAGTTCAGGCTCATGATGAATGTGTTAAAGATGCTTTTCAGCAATTAGATGAAAAAATAATAAGGTCACAAGATGACAGTTGCCAACTTACGTACGGTACCTTTTCGCATTATGATTCTAACTACCAAAAATGTTTCTGTAACAAAGGATATATATTTGCAAATGGTCAATGTGAGACGCCGATATCAATGTGCCAGAAGCTATCTGGTAACAACTCTTATCCAGACCAAGCTTTGAGTCCCTCAACTGGAGAAAATATTTATACATGCATATGTAAGGCCGGATATTCTAAAAACTCAGTAGGAATTTGTGAAGTTGTTCCCGACTTTGGACAAACGAAAATGATCTCAATAAATGTTTTGAATAAGACACATAATGATTTCGAGTGTACTACTGCAGGTTTGTCACAAGACGAAATTGCACAATGCCATCTATTTTATCTTCACCACGACGACTATAAATGGCAGGGTTTCCAACCGCCAACAACTACCAGTGTCCCCTCGTCAGCTAGTAGTCAAAATTTACCACCCAAAAATAACTTACAACAAAATAATATTACATCACAACCTAAAAAGTTAACCAACAATATTCCAGCGGAAGTTAAAACTATAAAATTAAAAATTACTAACACAACTATTATATCCACATCAACTAAACCTCAAGATCTTGATAAAATAGCGTCAACTTCTGTTTCGGGCAACAAGATTATGAATACAAATAAAGCCTCTAATTTAATAACACGCATAATTAGCTTTTTCAAGTTTTGGTAGCCAATCTTTGATTTATAGATGTTTTTTTGTATACTGGCTACTTAGAAGATTAAATTGGAAAATTAAGTTATGAACGCACAGACTTTTATCTTTATCGGCAAGTCGGGCTGCGGCAAGGGGACCCAGGCCGCACTCTTGAAGGAGTATCTAGAGAAGATTGATAATCGCAAAATTTTCAACATCGAGACTGGCGCAGAGTTCCGCAAGTTCATCAACGAGCCGAGCTATTCCGCCAAGATGGCGAAGGAGATTATGGCGGCAGGCGAGAGGCAGCCGGACTTCTTGGCTGTTAACATCTGGGGCCAGATCTTGATTCATAACCTGGAAGATAATGAACATGTAATGGGCGACGGCTTTCCTCGTTCGAAGCTTGAAGCAATGGTGCTTGAGACGGCCTTCAAATTTTACAAGAGAGAAAAGCCTTTCATCATCTATCTCGACGTAACACATGACTCTGTAGTTGACCGCTTGCTGAAGCGCGGCCGGGCAGATGATAAGCAGGATGCGATTGCCAACCGCTTGAAGTTCTTCGAAGACGATGTTTTGCCTGCGGTAGAGTATTATGAGAATAACCCGGCATATAATTTCCTTCACGTTAACGGCGAGCCGTCAGTCGAAGAGATTCATAAAGATATAATCAAAAAACTTGAGGATAAATGGCAGCAACGATAAAAACTAAAGACGAGATCGAGATTATCCGCGAGTGCGGGCGGCGCCTTTCTGCTGCGCTTCATAAGGTTGCTAAGGCGGTGAAGCCGGGGATGACGAAGATCGAAGTCGATCGTTTGGCCGAGGAGATTATTGTCGCCGGCGGAGACGTACCGGCCTTCAAGAACTATAAGCCCGACGGCGCGAGCGTCGCCTTCCCAGCGGTGCTCTGCATCTCGGTCAACGACGAGATTGTCCACGGTATACCCAATAGTTATAGATTGAAAGAGGGTGATGTCGTGGGGCTCGACTTGGGCATCAAGCATAAGGGTTTCTATACCGACATGGCGGTTACAGTCGGCATCGGCCAGGTTGATAAAGCTGCTAAGCGTCTCATGGAGGTTACCAGCCAGGCTCTTGAAGTCGGCATACTGGCCGCTCGGCCTGGAAACACTACAGGTGATATCGGCCATGCTATCGCGTCATTCGTGAAGCCTTATAAATACGGTATCGTCCGCGAACTTTCCGGCCACGGTGTCGGCTATAAGATACATGAAGACCCTTATATACCAAATTACGGCAAACCAGGCAGCGGAGTGAAGCTGAAACCAGGTATGGTGCTCGCAATCGAGCCGATGATCAACGAGGGCGGCGATGCTATCGTTCTGGCCGATGATGACTTCACTTTCAAGACTCGCGACGGCTCGCGGAGCGCCCACTTCGAGAAGACGATTCTCATTACCGAGGGCGACCCGGAAATTCTAACTCCATAAAAAGAACCCCGAGAAATTCTCGGGGTTTACTCGTTCAATAGTATATCGAGGCTGACGAAGATTTTTTCTTTGAGTTCTTCTCGTGTCCCGTCATTGCTTATCGTCAATCTCGGTTTGATCAGATCGTATTGCTCCACTGATGAAGTGTGCTCAAAGGGCGTCAGGTCACCGCGGAGTCGACGTCGGAGCGTGAGCGTGTCAGGAGGTGTCTCGACTCTTATGAAGTCGAAGCCCATCTTCAAGAGATATTCGTAGCTGTTGTTCCTGCAGTCGGTGTTTATGATAGCGATTTTCTTACTACGATTCTCACTCAAGATCTTTTCGATCGAATTTTTGAAGCAGGGTCCCAGCCGCTCCTCGAAGTGCTTCGCGAGGAAGCCGAGAAGCTGGCCATCTTGCCTAAACGCCGGATCGTCCGGGTCTTGATATTCCTTACCGAAGGTCTTATACGCGTATGACTGTACCTCCCGTAGGGGGCGAGCCACATTCGCTCTGAATACTTTATATCCGAATGACTCAAGATATGCTTCCGCATACTCATAGCAGGTGCTCTTACCGGCGCCGGAACTTCCGAAGAAGGAGATCATCAAGTTCCTCATTCTACTTGTTCCAGTCCAATATGATCTGCGACGGTCTGGCGATGTTGTCGCCTTCGGAGTACTTGCCCTTGTAGAGCTCGCACTCGCCGACACTCTTGAACCAGAAGATCTGGCCGAAGCGCATGCCGGGGAAGATGATCGTCGGCAGCTTAGCGGTGATCTCCAGCGTGATGTTATTGAAGAACCCCTGGTCGACAAGTCCGGCGCATGCATGATTCTTGATGAAGAGCCTGCCGATACTGCTCTTGCCCGTTACTAGGCTTGCATAATGTTCGCTGCCGAACTTCTCTACTGTCGAGCCGAGATAGGCGTTCTCTGTGATAAGCAGATAGCCTGTTTCGGGAATAATGATATCCTTGTAGACCATCTCCTTCCGCGGGTCTATGCAAGGTATCCCGTCCATAACGGAGTTCGGCAGAAGTTGCCGCAGAACATTGCTGAGCCGGTAGTCGTACGAATTAGGATTAAGCTGCTCTGTATTGAATGGTTCGATTCTGATCTTGCCAGCGCCTACCTGTTTTTCAATCTCCTTGCCAGTCAGCCAGCCCATGGAAACCTCCTTTAGCTAAGCCGGGAAGATTATATATTTTTTTGACTAAAGTATCAAACTGTATATAATATTTTTCATGTCACATCATAAAGAAGAGAGAACATTAGTAATATTGAAGCCGGACTGCGTACAGCGCGGTCTCTTGGGCGAAATTATCCATCGCTTCGAGCGCAAGGGCTTGAAGATCATCGGCATGAAGATGATCACGCTAAGTGATGCGGAGCTCGAAGGCCACTATGCGCCGCATAAGGACAAGCCGTTCTTCGCCGGGCTGAAGAAATATATGAAATCTTCACCGGTAGTTGTAATGGTTGTTGCGGGCTTACGCGCCGTTGAGGCCGTCAGAGTCATTGTCGGTCCGACCAAGGGCTACATGGCGCCAGCCGGCAGCATCCGCGGCGACTTCTCGATGAGCGGCGGCGTGACGGTTGTGCACGCTTCTGATTCAGTCGAGGCCGGCATCTCCGAGTCGGAGCGGCTCTTTAAGAAAGACGAAATTTTCGACTACGATCGCGCCGACTTCTTGCACGTTTACAGCGAAGACGACTTGGCATAGGGTTATGCACCTCGGCTATTGTATGTAGCCGTAGCGGAGTTATAATTTGGGTGAGGTTGTTTGATATATTAAACTAGATATTTATGCAAGGGAGCTTCACTTTCATTCTGCCGTGGCAGAGTGTCGAAGGCACCCACCTGGTCTAAAAACTAGGGCTTAATATCTCAAGTAACCTCGATAAAGAGTCCCGCTCAGCGGGATTTTTTATTAATTTTGCAGGCTTTCGTAACATGCATTATAATTCAGATATGAGTTCTAAACTTAAGTTGACGTTTTATGGCGGAGCGGGGTCTGTAACTGGGGCTAACTTCCTGCTTGAGGAGCTACCGGATCCTTCACGCGGTAACAAGGGGATGAGAATTATCTTTGACTGCGGCTTAGTGCAAGGCGGCCGGCTGTGCGAGGGTATTAACTGCGAGAAGTTCCCATACGATCCGGCTTCTATTGACTACTTAGTAGTTAGCCATGCTCATCTCGATCATATAGGCCGCATACCCAAGCTCGTACGCGAAGGCTTCAGAGGCAAGATTCTATCTACACCCCCGACCAAGGATATAACTGCCGTTATGCTCGACGACAGCATGGGCCTACTGGGTAAGGAGGCTAAGGCTATAGGCCAGCCGATCCTTTATGATGAGAACGATATTCAGAAGTCTATGGAGATGTGGGCCGATGGTCTGCCGTATCATCAAGAGCTTCAGCTCGGCAACTTCAAAATCCGCTTTCTCGATGCCGGTCATATCTTGGGTTCGGCCATGACTGAACTTACTTATAACGGCAAGAAGATAGTGTACACAGGAGATTTGGGCAACAGTCCGAATGTGCTTCTGAATGATACAGAGCATGTTACTGATGCTGATTATCTGATCGTCGAATCGGTCTACGGCGATCGCAACCACGAGCCTCACAGCGCCAGCCGCGACATGCTCGAAGATGCCATCGAGGATACGGTCAAGATGCGAGGTGTACTCATGATACCTGCATTTTCCATAGAGAAGACTCAAGAGATCCTCTACGAGATAAACATGATGATGGAGAACAGCAGGATACCTCTCGTCAAGGTATTCTTGGATTCACCTCTGGCGATCAAGGTTACGGATATTTACAACAAATATAAATCATATTTCAATCCGGAGGCAATGGAGCAGGACTCGAGTCATCTTAAAGAAGGGATGTTCGCCTTCCCCCAGCTCATAAGGACCCTTAATACCGAAGAGTCGATAGCTATAAAAAATGCTTCTAATCCGAAAATAATCATAGCCGGTTCCGGTATGAGCAACGGTGGCAGGATTATGCATCACGAAAAGAACTATTTATCGGATGACCACAGCACGCTTCTTCTGACAGGCTATCAGTCAGTGGGAACTCTGGGCCGGCTTATACAGGAGGGTGCCAAGGAGATACGCATAATGGGGGAGACGGTCAAGGTTAAGGCGAACGTCGTCTCAATAACCGGTTACTCCGGCCACAAAGGTTCAGATGGCCTATTGGATTTCGTAGGACACACCGCCGATAGAGTTAAGAAAGTATTCGTGGTTCTGGGCGAACCCAAATCTTCAGCTTTCATGGCTCAAAGGATAAGGGATAATATGGCGATCAATGCGATCACTCCAGCCTATGGAGAGAGTTATGAATTAGAAGTATAAGATAAATAAAATGGCAGAAAAACTAGAGAACGATCATTCTAAGCATGCGCATTTGCAGATTAAGATAGCGATTTCCGGCGCGGCCGCGACCACTCATCTGACGGCCGAAGACTTGCAGAAATGCGAGGAGATCGGACGGGAAGTTGTCCGCCAGGGCGCGGTTCTTGTCAGCGGAGCCACTACAGGGGTTCCACTATGGGCGGCTAAAGGAGCTAAAATGCAGGGCGGAGTATCGGTCGGTTTGTCGCCGGCAGATAGCGAGAGGAGTCATATAGAACTTTATAAATTGCCGCTTGAGTATATGGATTTCATAATCTACACCGGCTTCGGTTATGTCGGCCGCGATATTCTACTGACTCGCACTTCCGATGCGGTTATCATAGGTCCGGGCAGAGTGGGGACGATTCATGAGTTCACTGTTGCTTTTGAAGACAATAAACCTATCGGAATATTGCAAGGTCCCTGGGAAACCGACGAAATCTTGATGGAGATCATCGAGAAGAGCCACAGGAAGGAGGATAATAAGAAAATAGTGTTTGATCCGGATCCGAAAACTTTAATACAGAAGATAGTAGCTCTAGTTGAAAAGGATAAGATTGAAGCGAATAAGAATGCGATGATCAAGGAGTTCGACGTTAATTCTCTATCCGGCGGAACTCTGTAGTTACTTGCAATTTTATTTTATTTATGTATAATTTGGTAAATTTTGAAAGATAGATTTAAAATCAACAATCAAATACGAGCCGTTGAAGTACGGGTTATTGAAGAGGACGGTCAGAATCTTGGCGTATTGCCTATATCTGAGGCCTTAGAGCTGGCTCGCCAGCGAGGCGCTGATCTTATAGAGATTTCTGATAAAGCCATACCGCCTATTGCAAAAATCATGGATTATGGTAAATTTCAGTATCTGGAAAACAAGAAGGCTAAGCTGGCTAAATCCAAGACTAAGCCTCTTGAAACCAAGTCCATTCAGGTAAAGATCGGTACTGGTGACCACGATCTTGAGCTTAAGTCTCAGATGGCTTCTAAGTTCTTGAAGGCGGGCCATCGGATTAAGATAAATCTTTATCTTCGAGGCCGAGCTAAGTATATGGACCCGGCATTCCTGCGAGAGAGGATGGAGAGAATACTCAAGTTCATTACTGAAGAGTATAAGATTGTCGAGAATATAAAGTCGAGTCCGAATGGTTTAAGTTTAGTAATAGAAAAGGCTAAAAAGTAGAATAAGGAATAAGTATAAGAATAAGCAGATGAAGACTAATAAATCATATTTGAAGAGATTGAAGGTAACCAAGAGGGGCAAAGTGCTCTCGAGGAAGGCTGGCAAGGATCACTTCAATGCCAAGGCAAGCCGCGGCAAACAGCTGGCTGGCAAGCGGATGATGACTTTCACTGTCCGCCATAAGCTTCTGAAGCAGAACCTGCCTTTTTAATCCGCACGATAAATTTAATTTTAAACTACCATGACCAGAGTTAAGAAGGGCGTAAATGCTCTCAAGAAAAGAAGGAATCTTCTGAAGAAGACAAAGGGCTACCGCTTCGGCAGGAGCACTAAGGAGAGGATGGCTAAGGATGCTATCCTGCACGCTGGCCAGTACGCCTTTGCTCACAGGAGAAAGAAGAAGGGTGATTTCCGCAAGCTCTTTCAGGTGCGCATCAATGCTGAGTCTAGGATCAATGGCCTGAGCTACAGCAAGCTGATGGGCATGTTGAAGAAGGGCGGTATCGCTCTCGATAGGAAGGTGCTCTCGCAGATTGCAGCTTCAAGCCCGAAGAGCTTCTCTCGCGTAGTTGCTAAGGCCAGTGGCAAATAAAAATCCAATCGGCGCTCACTTCTCGGTTTCAAAGGGCTATCTTGAATCTTTCAAGGTGGCCCTTTCGATTGGCGCGGACGCTATGCAGATCTTCGCTAAGAGTCCGATGCAGGCTAAGCTGCGAGCGGTGACGAAAGAGGAGTCCACTTCCGTTAAAGAGTTCGCTGATAGAAATAAGATCAAGTCCTTCGTTGTGCACGCCTCATATTTGCTAAATTTCGCCAAGCCGGTTTCCTCCGATGGTTACGAGTTGAAGTCCCTCGCAGAGGATGTGCTGAATGCCGAAGCGCTTGGCGGAGACGGCGCAGTGATTCATTTAGGTAAGAGTTTGGAGATGCCGGTGCCGGAGGCTGTAGAGAACTACGTTGCCAATATTAAGAAGGTTATTAAGATGACCGAGAAAAGTAGGGCGGCGATTATTTTAGAGAATACAGCCGGACAGGGGAGCGAGGTCGGTTTCAAGTTCGAGGAGCTCGGTGAGATCTATAAGAAGATCGGCGACAAGAAGAGGGTGAAGGTCTGCATTGATACCGCGCATATGTTCGGTGCCGGTTACGATATTACGACTGCGAAGGGTGCTAAGGCTGCTGTCGAGGAGATAGGAAAAAATATTGGCATTGCGAACATTATCTGCGTTCATCTGAATGATTCCAAGAAGCCGGCCGGTTCGCGCGTCGATCGCCACGAAGATATCGGCCGCGGGCAGATCGGCGAGCTTGGACTCAAGGCTTTCGTTTTAGAACTGCGCAAAGCTGGGGGAGAAAATATCCCGCTGATACTCGAGACACCCGAAGGCTTCGATACGTACGAAGAACAGATCAAGAAGGTTAGGAGTTGGATTCGGTAGAATTTTTATTTTTATAAATCTGCCAGATCTTCTCTGCGATTAAGCTGATCTCTGGAAAATTCTCCGGTGCGAACCAGCCGGCCTCTTCGATCTCGAATTCATCGGATGTAATCTCGCTCGATTCGCTTGAGGCGCGGAATATTGAAACATTATCTCTTTTGCCTTCAGACGTTGAGACGATTTGGTCTATGAAAATTAGATTTGAAATATTTAACTGCACCTCCTCTCTGATCTCCCTTGCGGCTGCGGCTATCGCCGCCTCATTCTTTTCTATTCGACCGCCGGGGAAGGTCCACCTCTTGCTTCCATAGGCGTTTCTGACTAATAAAAATTTTCCGTTATTCTCAATAATTACTTTTACTCCGTAGGTTTCTGGTTTGAATATTCCCCAGTAGATTTTCACAATGGGTAATATTACCGGAGTTAGGAATCTGATTATTTTTTGCCTCGCTGTCATCGCCATGGGCCCATAGTAGCATAACACTTGACTTTTAAAATGGCATTTGCTAATATACTATTCGAGTGCATCTTCATTATAAATCATTATTTTGAAGAGCTTTCCAAAACAAATATCGCATAAAGCCCGGCTTCGGCCGGGTTTTATGTTTTAGGACTCTAGATTTAGCGCATAACTTTGTCGAAGATTCCACTTGTTCGTCAATGTACTGCCAAGTACATCTTCCTCGCAATACTCATCTTCTCCTCGTTCTGCATCTAAATCTAGAGTCCCGAGCGAGTTGCATTTTTCTTTGTCCTAACTTAGAATATAAATGTTCTGGTTGACCTGATTCGTTCTTGAGTAAGGTCAGCAGAGCACTCAAAATGATATTTGTTTTGGAGTAAGCGTCTGCTGATCCTACTCCAGAATGAAATAAAAAATCTCCGGAAATTTTCCGGAGATTTTTTATTTTGTCGCAGCGCGATTGAGCCACCTCAGAATATTTTTTTGTCAGTCTTTCGCTGCGGAAAATTTTTTTTTATATTTTTTTAAAAAAAGAAAAAAATTTTCCACTCATAGATTTATTTTTTTAAAAATTTAAAAGTTATCCCCAAAAAAATATTGTTGTTTAATTTTGTTTGCGAGATAATTATATTATTAGCAGCAATATTTTCTGAAAAAATTTTTTGAAAAAATTTAAAGGTCGAATATTGTTGTAGGTTACTCGATTGAAAAAAATGAAAAAAATGGCAAAGAAGAAAGTAGCTAAGAAGAAGGCTCCGAAGAAGGCAGCTAAGAAGAAGGTTGCCAAGAAGAAGTGGTAATAACCGCTTAAGAAAAATCTCTCCTCATATGGAGAGATTTTTTTATAGTTTTCTGCTATAATGACCGGCACACACTATGTTTTTAATAGACAAAATATTTGGTACCAAGAGCGATCGCGAGGCCTCTAAATTAAAGCCTCTTTTGTCTGCTGTGGCAGGCTTCGAGCCTTCCCTCCAGGCCTTAGCTGATGAGGATCTGAAGATTAAGACAGCTGAGTTTAAGACTCGCCTGGCAGAGGGTGAAACACTCGACGACATCCTGCCGGAAGCCTTCGCTCTTGTCCGTGAGGCTGCAAGGCGCACGCTTGGACAGCGGCATTACGATGTGCAGATCATGGGCGGTATCTTCCTCCATCGGGGCAGTGTCGCTGAGATGCGCACTGGAGAAGGCAAGACACAAGTTGCGACTCTGCCAGCATACTTGAACGCGCTCTCCGGTCGGGGCGTTCATATCGTCACTGTCAACGACTACCTCGCTCGCCGCGATACTGTCTGGATGGGCCAGATCTACAATCTTCTCGGTCTCTCCGTCTCCGTCATTAATCATCAGTCATCCTATCTTTACGACCCGAAGCATAAAGAGTCTGACAAAGAGCGCGACGATCTCGGCTCTTTTAGAGTTGTTTATGATTTCTTGAAGCCATGTACGAGGAAGGAGGCGTACCTGGCTGATATCACCTACGGCACTAATCACGAGTTCGGCTTCGACTACTTGAGAGATAACATTAGCTATACGACCGACGACATCGTTCAGCGGCTTGATGCGGAAGGCAAGACAGTACATAACTTCGCCATCGTCGACGAGGTCGACTCGATTCTTATCGATGAGGCTCGCACGCCGCTTATCATCTCTTCTACTACTTCAGAGTCCGAAGACCTTTACAAGGTGTTTGCCAAGCTCGTTCGCAAGTTCAATCGAGAGGAGGACTATACCGTCGACGAGAAATTTAAGAGTATCTCTCTCACAGAGACAGGTATCAATAAGGCAGAGAAGGAGTTGGGAGTGGAGAACATATACACCGAAGGCGGCATTAAGTATGTTCACCATCTTGAGACAGCTGTCCGTGCTAAGGCGTTATATCTCCGCGATAAAGAGTATGTAGTCAAGGACGGTGAGGTTATTATCGTCGACGAGTCCACTGGCAGGCTTCAGCCTGGACGCCGCTGGTCGGAGGGTTTGCACCAAGCGGTGGAGGCTAAGGAGGGCGTCAACATTCAGCGTGAATCTAAAACTATGGCGACGATCACCCTGCAGAACTATTTCCGCTTATATAAGAAACTTTCCGGCATGACGGGTACAGCTGAGACATCTGCCGAAGAGTTCAGGAAAGTTTACAGTCTTGAGACTATTGTCGTACCGACTCATCGCAAAAGCCAGAGAAAAGATTTGGACGATTTAGTCTTCCAGACCGAAGCTGGCAAATTCAAGGCGATAGCTAAGAAGATCAAGGAGCTGAATCAGAAGGGCCAGCCGGTACTTGTCGGCACTGTGTCGATTGAGAAAAATGAGATGCTCTCCGACTATCTGAAGCGCGAAGGTGTGCCGCACGAGCTACTTAATGCTAAGAACCACGAACGTGAAGGTGAAATTGTCGCCGGTGCTGGCAATAAGGGCGGCGTTACTATCGCTACCAACATGGCAGGCCGCGGCGTCGATATTAAGCTTGGTGGCATCTTAGCTACCCCTGATCGCTATGAAGATATCAAGTCTCTCGGCGGGCTTTTCGTTTTAGGCACGGAGCGCCACGATGCTCGGCGCATAGACAACCAGCTCCGAGGCCGTTCGGGCCGCCAGGGTGATCCGGGCGAGACGCAGTTCTTCGTCTCTCTTGAAGATAACCTGATGCGCATCTTCGCCTCCGGCATGGTTAAGTCGATGATGAGCCGGGCCGGTATTCCGGAGGATGAGCCGATCCAGAATCGTTTCGTCTCTAAATCCATTGAAGCTGCTCAGACTAAGATCGAAGGGCTGAACTTCGACACCAGGAAGCACTTACTCGAATATGACGACGTCATGTCCCACCAGCGCTCGATCACTTATGAGCGCCGGCGCAAGGTTCTCTTTGGTGACGATAGTTACGTGGAAGAGCTCATCAGCCGCCAGCTGGAACAGGCCCCCGAGGAGTCTGAATCAGTAAGAAAATTATTGGACGATAAAAAGACAGAACTTGGCGAGGAGGCTTATCGCAAGTCTCTGCGCATGCTGGCTGTGCAGGTACTCGACATGCTCTGGGTAGATCATCTTGAACAGATGGACTATATGCGTTCCTCCGTGCGCCTGCGTGCCTACGGCCAGCGCGATCCGCTCGTCGAGTATAAGCGCGAGGCCCTACGGCTCTTCCGCGATCTTGAAGCTTCTATCGGTGCGACACTTATAAAGCTCATACCTTCGCTTGGCAGTAAGGCGGCGGAAGCGAAGCGTGCGGAGGTTAAGGAGGTTCATGAATCTGCCAAAGTTATAGATGGTGCAGAAGCTGATCGGCCTGACCATCCTGATACTGCCGACAAGTCTGAAGTTGGTAGGAACGAGCTCTGCCCATGCGGCTCGGGCAAGAAGTATAAAAAGTGCGGAGCGCTGAATACAGATGAGCACCAGCGTTTGATGGCGAAGAAATAATGCATCAAGAAGATTTCAAACGCTCACTAGTTAAGTCACTGACCTTCCGTGTGGCGGTTATGACTTCTGACTTCCTTATCATCACCGCTATCACAGGCCGATATGAGCTGGCGCTAGTAGTCATACTCTTCTCTAACCTAGGCAGCACGATACTCTATTACCTGCACGAAAGGATCTGGAATAAAGTTGATTGGGGAAGAGAATGAAGAAAATAAACTCCAAGCTAATACTTAAGAAAGATCCAACTCTGGCTGACATTCAGAAATATGTTGCTAGGCTAGAGAAGGAAAGAGGTTTTGATAATGAATTTGGGCACCATAAGTGTATCTTGCTTGGCGAGGAGATAGGGGAGCTATTCAAGGCGGTCAGGAAGTTTGAGAAGGTTATAAAAACTGATCCCAACTCTAAGACCACCAGTATAGATGAAGAGATCGCCGATATTCTGATTGTTCTGTGCGCTATTGCCAATAGATATAGAGTTAATATCGAGAAAGCTTTTCGTGATAAAGAAGAGATTAATAAGAAAAGAGTCTGGAAATAATTTATCAAACTAATGCAAGAGATTAAAAAACCGGAACCAAAAGTAGTTATAGAAAATCCCAAAGGAAGCTATAAGTCTTTTGAGATTGAAAATGACCCTGTCTGGAAAGACTATCCGTTGGCTGGCGTAACTTATCCTGTTGATTATGGATACATAGAAGGCTATAACAGCGAGGACGGTCACGATCTCGATGTTTTTACTGGAACAGGAGATAGGTACGGATACATCAAGGTTTGGCGGTATGACGTACCTCTTGAGACCAAAATGGCATTAAGAGTTACTGAATCTGAATGGCAAGATATTTTAAAAACATTTGCTCCTGTGATTAAGGATAGTCAGATTTTTGCGAACGAAAAAGATTTTCTAGATTTTCTGGCAACATATAAAAAATAAGTCCCGCTCTGGCGGGACTTTTAGTCAGTGATAAGCTCTAGACACTCATAAGAACAGACCCATCGGCGGTCTGGCAGCTGGATACTATCTGGGTGAATAGGGCAGGGGAGGTAGTCGCTTGGCTTGCTCGCCTTAAACTTCTGGCAGGTGTGGACATCGCGCCGGCAGACAGCACACTCGACGACAGGTGCGTCTGGTTCTATGCACACTGCTGCTCCAGCCATTTTAACCTTCGGAGAAGCCAGCTGCTTCGAGAGTCCAGTAGAGGAAGCGGAGCAAGTTGATCTCACTGAGTAGACCATGCTTCTTAACTGTCTCTCGCAGCAGATGGCTCTCGGATCGATTTAAAACAGCCGAGCTGTACTTCAGAATCTTGGCCGTTTCCTTCGATACAGCAGATGACTGCGTCACCCCGTTGACCGTCACTGAAATAGTGATCATTTTAAATCACCCACTTCTCATCCATAAACTTCAGGATATTCGCTTCCGTAAGGTCTCCATAATACACAACTACGAGGAAGAGGAACCACTCCGGCGGCTTCCGGCGTAGTGCCGCTCCATCCCGAAGAAGTTCATAAGTATCATCGGAAATTTCAGCAGAATAGGTCCTTTCCCCGATATTCGTCGAGACGCGAACCATACGCCACCTCCTGCAATGTCAAATCTAGGCCAATAATATATAAAAGAGCCCTCATTGGCAATATTATCAGGGGTATTGACTTATTAATTTATTTACTTTAATATTAAACTAGACACCGGGACGTTGAATTGCTCTTAAGAGAGCCAAAGAGGAGGCGACTGCAGATGCTCGGCATGCTCGACAAGGTGAAGGCGATTCTCGCCAACCCTGGGAACAAGGAAGATTTCCTCAAGCTGGTCTCCAGGATCTTCCCGCCGCTTGATCCCCGCTATACCGAGATCGAGCGGGCCTACGACTCGATGAAGGATGCCTTCAGAGAGTATTATCGCGAGAGCGGCGAGCGTTACTTCGAACATTTGCGGGCGGTAGCCCTCATCATGATGGTCTACTTGCGAGTCAAGGACCATGAACTGATCATGGCCGGACTGATTCACGATGGTCCGGAAGATATCAAGTACTGGCCCGTCGAGAGAGTTGAGAGGGTCTATGGACGAAGAGTTGCTATGTACACGGAGCGGCTGAAGAAGGGTGACGTTGCCGACTTCGTTTCTGAAGAGGAACGTGACCATGCTTACCATGAGCTCTTCGCCACTGCTGATCGAGGTTTCTTTCTCATTAAGCTTCCTGATCGTCTGCATAACCTCCTGACACTCGGCGCCTGCAAGCCCGAGAAGATCAGGCGGAAGATCGAAGAGACCAAGCTCTACTACCTGCCTTATGCCGAGAAGCACCTGATCCTCTACCACGAAATCCTGGCTGCTATCGAAGAGCTCGAGATAGAGCTCAAGCGTTCCGAAGAACCAGCCACCGGTTCCATTTGCGTTTAGTTATAAGCCCCGACCCGCGTCGGGGCCTTTTTCGTCCAGATTTTCTTTTTTAGCAAGAGTGGTGATAGAATGATGGCAAATGGCGCTCTACGAAGATCTCAAAAGGGTGGTGGCTGGCGATGTCTCTGCCGATGCGTCAGTTCTGGATAATTTCTCTAAAGATGCCAGTCTCTTCGAGGTAAGGCCGCAAGTGGTGGTGGCGCCGAGAAATAGCGAAGATATAAAGAGCCTGGTGAAGCTGGTTCTTGCCGAGAAACGGCAGAACCCATCACTGTCTCTCACTGCTCGTTCAGCCGGTACCGATATGACCGGCGGACCGCTCTCTGATTCTATCGTTATCGACTTCCTTAAATATTTCAACTGGCTGGGACCTATCAGCGATGACGGCCGTATCAGCGCCGGACCAGGAGTCTACTACCGCGACTTCGAGAGGGTGACTCTGACTAAAGATTACATCTTGCCATCTTACCCGGCCTCGCGAGAGCTCTGTGCGATAGGCGGCATCGTCAATAACAACTCCGGCGGCGAGCAGTCGCTTATCTACGGCAAGGAGCAGAACTTTGTAGAGTCTTTACAGCGTGTTCTTGCTTACGGCAAGGACTTAGGAGTTAAGAAGCTGGTTAACACGGAGCTCGATGAGAAGATGAAGCGGATCGACTTCGAAGGCGGCATCTATCGTGCCGCCTTCGGCCTGCTTGAGAGCAACTATCGCGCGGCGAAAGATGCTAAGCCGAAGGTCTCGAAGAACTCTGTCGGTTACAATATCTGGGACGTTTGGGATCGCGATACCGGCATCTTCGACATGACGAAGCTCTTCGTCGGGGCGCAGGGGACGCTTGGTATCATGACCGAAGCCACATTCCAGCTTGTGAAAACTAAGCCTTACTCCGGTATGACCGTTGTCTATCTGAAGAATCTAAATGGTCTGCCACAGCTCATCAATGAGATACTTAAGTTCAGCCCTAATAGCCTCGAGTCCTTCGACGACCATACACTTAAGCTCTCGCTTAAGTTCCTGCCGGGTCTAGCAGCACTGATGGGCTACAAGAATCTTTTCTCTCTTTTGCTTTCTTTTATTCCTGACGTTTTCCACGTCGCGAAGATCGGGCTGCCGAAGCTGATGCTCCTCATTGAGTTCCGGGAAGATGACGAGGCGAATCTTAGAGAGAAAATGAAGATGCTTACAGATAAGATTGATGGAATGGGCTACGAATGGCGAGTAGCGCGAAGTGGCAATGACGAGCGTAAATATTGGACGATCAGGCGCGAGAGCTTCAATCTTCTCCGCCATAAGGTGATCGGTAAGCAGACAGCGCCTTATATCGACGATTTGATAGTCCGGCCTGAACACTTGCCGGAGTTTCTACCTCAACTTTATGAGATACTTGATCGCTACAAGCTGCTCTATACTATCGCTGGCCATGTCGGCGACGGTAACTTCCATATAATCCCGCTGATGGACCTTACTGATCCGCGAGAGCGAGATAAGATCCGACCTTCAATGGAGGAGGTTTATAATTTGGTATTACGCTACGGCGGTTCGATTTCGGCCGAGCATAACGACGGCCTCTTGCGTGGGCCATATATCCAGAAGATGTTCAGCGAGGAGGCGTATAAAATTTTCGAGGCTATAAAGATGATCTTCGACCCGC